>JALHUP010000252.1 GCA_022866585.1 Candidatus Zixiibacteriota bacterium
AGTCTACCGCCGCTTAATTGCGTCCCAGGGTTAGGTTTAATTTGATTTTCATTGACAAACTTGTAACATGGGTTTATTTTTGTTATTTAAGAAAAGTTTCGAAGGTTAGAGAGATAAATCTGCAACCTTGAATTGGAGGTCAAAGCATGAAAGTGAAAACCAAGAGCAAGAGCCAAGAAATAATTTTCAAGGATGGCAAACCTAAAGCGATCATTCTTGATATTGAGGAATACCAAGAAATGTTGGAGCGATTGGAAGATACAGAAGATCTGAAGACTTTAGAAAAAATGAGGAAAAGACCGCTGAGGTTCAGAAGATTTGAAGAGTTTCTTCTTGAGGTGTCAGGACCCCCGTTCTGACACATTTTTATGAATTGTAGCGTGAGAATTCGTCCCTAACCTATCCGCTTAATTCGTTGAATCCGTTGACAAATCCTTTACATCTGCTTAATCAACTGTGAATTCCTCTACATATCTTTCCGCCATAAATGCAGCAGTGGCGCACTCCCCTTAAGCTTTTTTCAAAATTTCCAGAAATTCTTTTGGTGATATTATCTTAGTCCCCCTATATTCTCCAACCTTCAGCAAATGTTGGTCTCCGGTCACGATATAATCAGCATTCCCCTCCAAAGCACAGGCGAGATATTTATTATCCGTAGGATCATCTTTTATTACATCAATTTTTGACTCACCGGAAACCATGAAGCCAAACTGAGCTAAGCCGAGTAGAAACTCGTTTATTTCTACATCTGTCCAGTTCAGTCTTTTTCTGATTTTTGGATAAAGAATTACTCGCTTTATCTCTTTTAGGATGGGCAGGGAAATTACCAAATCAAAGGAACCAGCTTTCCATCTATTAAGTATCTTTGCCGGATTTCCTTTTGCAGTCAATAAGGCACTTATAAACAGATTAGTGTCCAATACTGCTTTCAGCACTCTTATCCTCTTTTATTCGATTGTTTTCGACCTTCTATTTTTTTGGCAAAAGTTATTGCCTCGGCAATCTCACCTTCCATCGTTTCTTGACTTACTTTCCTATTCCTTTGCCTCACTTGGTCAATTATCCTGAAAAATGCCCTTCTTTTTTCCTTCCATTGCTTAAATTGCCAAACAGGTATCACCGCCGCCATGGGCTTGCCATTCCGCTCGATGATGAATTGATCATTTTTCAGAAGGACTTCGTTCAAAAGCGTCCCCAAGTTTTGTCTAGCCTTCAAGGCATTAATCATTTTTTCCATACCTTCACCTCCTTAAGCTTAAATATACATAACTAATACGATTGATATAATTGTATCAATTGTAATATGGGAGATTTTTGATGATTCGGGACCAAAGTGCATTTTTTAGTGCTGATGCATCTGTCAAAATGGTTTCATCCGTTATATTTGTTCAATCCGTTACCAAATCCGTTACATCTGTTTAATCTGTTGGGAATTTTAATCTGCTGTGAATTCCTCTACATATCTTTCCACCACAAATGCGGCGGTGGCACCATCGCCGATAGCGGTGGTTATTTGTCTTAATATTTTTTGCCTCACGTCTCCTGCGGCAAAGACTCCGGGGACAGAAGTTTTTGTATCCTCTCCCGCCAATACATATCCCGATTTATCCAATTCTATCTGCCCTTTTAAAAATCCAGTCATTGGATTCAATCCCACATAAATGAATACCCCTTGCGCCTCTATCTTTTTTTCCTCACCCGTCGCCCGGCTTTTTATGGTTACCGACTCCACTTTATTTTCTCCGTTTATCGAGGCTACCATATGATTAAGATAGAACTTCATTTTTAGTTCTTTTAAGGTTCTCTCCTGTAAAATTTTCTCCGCAGTCATATGGGGCAAGAACTCAACTACGGTGGCACTTTTAACAAATCGCAAAAGGTATAACCCTTCCTGAACTCCGGAATTTCCTGCACCGATCACTACAATATATTTATCTTTGAAAAGCGGACCATCACAGGTGGCACAATAAGCAACTCCTCTCCCTCTGAATTTATCCTCTCCGGGAATATTTAACTTTTTTGGCTGGGTCCCAGTGGCAATAATCACGGCTTTGGTCTTATATTCTTCCTCTTCGACTTTAATGACCTTTATCTTGTTTTTAAAATCGACTGAAAGAACTTCTTTGATAGGATGAATTCCCAATCCCGATACATCAAGAAAAACCCCCACGTTTTAAAGCCATCTTCCAAAAAATCCTATTTGTCTCCTATGGGTTGTGGGATATGGACTGTATGGTTCATATTTAATAACAAATGGGAGAGGAAAACTGAAAGGATTCGACCCATAGCCCAATACTTTGACAAAGCAGCTTAAAACTAATGCGGAAGGACCACCTGAAATCGTTCAACCAAATTTGCACACAAATTCAAACATTACCCCGTTGGATGAATCATTCAAAGTTTTTAGATTGCAATATCATACAGAACCGCCCGTCTTATTCTTTCCTCTCAGGTAGTCGATCATCGGTTGCGTAACCAGAGGCACTACATCACCAATCATGTGGGGCATCAGGTTATTCATAACCTTAGGCATCAGTTCCGGCATTTGCTCAGCCATATAGTCGGGCATGGGGATGCGCTTGGCAACACGATCAAGCATGACTGTCATCACTTTGGGCATCATCATGGGCAAAAGCCTTGGGAAGAGAATTGGGAACATAGGCTTCATTAAGTTGAGCACACCTGGAATCTTGCCAAAAAACCGCATCATTTTTCCCATACCAAGCGGCATTGCCTCGATTAACTCAGGCCACATAGTCTTCATCAGGTCGGCGAAGCCTTCAGGCGTCATCAAAGTGATCATCGCCTCAAAGACCGCCCACTGTGCTCGCACTTCCGGGTGCGGATCCGGGAATTCGTAGCCGAGTGCGGATGAGGCAAAGCGAGCTAAATCCACGATCTCCATTGGAACTTTCTTCTTATCGACAGTGACTCGGAACTGGAATTCGCAGCACGGGCA
>JALHUP010000253.1 GCA_022866585.1 Candidatus Zixiibacteriota bacterium
GCCATGCCAAAAACCTCAGCTATTTTGTTTACATCATCCCCCACGCTGGTAGAAAAGACCACCTCGATCCCTTCACCGGTCAATTTTTCCGCTATAAAGGCGGAGTTGGTATCGGTGATCTCTCCATAAAGTAGCTCGTCTCCGATGGAGATTATCTCAGTTTTCATGTCATCTTTCCTTATATAAAGTGCCTCACCACAGGTCAGTTGGAATTCAAGATTCAAAATTCAAAATTAGAAAAGGCGATTCGTTTGATTGCGCAATGGATGTGAAAAGATAAAGAATTAGACTCGCAGTTTCGAATTTCACTTTTACATTTTGAATTTTTAATTTTAGGTCCGTTTATCTCTTCACAAAATATCCAATGAAGTAAATTGCATGCAAGGTCACATTCGCATATATACCTGCTGCCACATCATCCAAGGTCACTCCCCAGCCCCCTTTAAGTTTTTCCATGCTTCTTGCTGGAGGAGGTTTGAATATATCAAATATCCTGAATAAAAAAAACGCAATCACATACCATTTTATCTCTTTTGGCACAAATAAAAGAGAAATCGCCATGCCACAAGCCTCGTCTATCACAATTTGACGTCCATCTTTACCGAAGCTCTCTTCTCCCTTGGTCGCCGACCAAACACTTATTAAAAACAAACCGATGCTGACAAAAAGTAATATATAAAAAAAAGAAGGAATAAAAAACCAAATTATTAATAATGTGATAAGACTGGCAAAAGTTCCCGGTGCCAGGGGGAAGTATCCTGCAAAGAAGAAGGTGCAGATTAGTTTGGTCGAAAATTTGTTTTTCAAAATAATTCTTTTTCTTGTTCTATTGCTCTTTACGTCTGTAATTGAGCGAAGTCCGGCATTCGTCTGTCGGTGGCGCAGCCCGTATCGTCGTTCGTCTACTCGATGCTCGGAAAGTCATTGTTCGATTTCCGGGCTTCGAACTTCCAGCCTCGATACGAGCCTCATCACCGTCAAACGAGCTTCGAAAACCTAATTAATCAAACCCATCACGGGTATGGTGAATCATTTGAGCACTCCCTTTAACAAAAACGCATTTTTGACTACATAATCTATCCCGGTTCCCACGGTCAAAAGCATGGTGAAAAAGATCAGTCCATCGAAAACCTTATAGGTGGAATCACTGGTCAAAATACTCCAGTTATAACCTAATGGCAAGAGGGTGGCTTTAAGATTGATATAGACCAATATGATCACTATCACCGTCATCTGACATGCCGTCTTCCACTTAGCCAAAATCGAGGGCAAAATCACTATTCCTTTGTAGGCGGCTATGCTCCGTAATCCCGTGACCAGAAATTCCCTGACTATGATTATCAAAATCATCCAAGCCTTAACATAACCCAAAGCCACGAAGGAAATAAAGGCGGTGGAGGTTAGGATCTTATCTGCCAAAGGATCCATGAACTTTCCGAAACCGGTAATCACCCCGGTCTTTCTGGCTAAATATCCATCATATAAGTCGGTTAAAGTCGCCACAATAAAGATGAATGTTGAGAAATACCGGGAGTAAACATTGTTGATCAAAAAGAAGATCATGAATAGGGGGGCTAATATTATCCGGGTTATGGTCAACTTATTGGGCAGGTTCATCTTTTTACTTGGGGGTGAACTTATCCCACCATTATCCTACGTCTCTTTTAGACAGAATGTCGGGTAGCTTCCCGCCTTCGGCGGGATCGCAA
>JALHUP010000254.1 GCA_022866585.1 Candidatus Zixiibacteriota bacterium
CTTCCAACATACTTTGCACCGCTTCCCAGTCGACAGGATCGGAAGACCAAGAGGCTATCCGTGCTATGTTAGCCGCTATTCCACCTAATCGAGTTGGTAAGTCATCTTGAAGATAGCGTTTTTTGATGGTCTCTAAATTTTTCATTTTGCAAGAGAGATGCTTCGCTTCGCTCAGCCCCGCCATTGCGGGATTTCACTTCGCTCAACATGACAAATCGTGTTCCTGTTTTACGAGCAAGATTATGGGAGACCTGATTTGCGAAGAGAACTCAAGGCATTTTCGATATCTTCAGGCATTGGAGATTCAAATTCCTTATATTCTTTGGTTCGGGGGTGGATGAAACCTAACTTTTTTGCGTGGAGGGCTTGGCGGTCGATTAAGCTTAAAAGTCTTTGGGCTAAGAGGCGATATTGATCATGGACACCCTTAATCCATTTCTGTCTGCCACCATATTCGGGATCGCCTAAAACCGGATGATTAAGATAAGATAAGTGCACCCTTATTTGATGAGTCCTTCCGGTCTTCAATCTTATGGACAAAAGATCGCAGAGATCAAATCTTTCCAAAACACGGTATTCAGTTAATGATTCCCTCCCCTTTAGTCGGGTAACGGTCATCTTTTTTCTGTCTTTTGTTGATCTTCCAATAGGTGCTTCAATAATTCCTTTGTTCGTAGGCATATGTCCCCAAACAATGGCGACATATTCACGCAGAAGAGTTCTGTTTTTAATTTGCTCTGCCAAACTCAAGTGAGCAAAATCGTTTTTTGCCACCACCAAAAGACCGGAGGTATTCTTGTCCAATCTATGCACGATGCCGGGACGCAACACCCCGTTTATACCGGATAGATCCTTGCAGTGAAAAAGGAGGGCATTTACCAAAGTGTGCGAATAATTTCCCAAAGCTGGATGAACCACCATGCCTGCCTTTTTGTTTACCACCAACAGGTCAGAATCCTCATAAAGAATATCCAAAGGGATATTCTCAGGTTCTAAAGAGAGTTTTTCCAAAGGAGGGACCTTTATGGTAATCTTTTCATTTCCTTTTATTTTATAGGAAGGCTTTGTGGGTTTACCATTGACTAAGATATTTTGTTGGGAAATCAATTTCTGGATACGAGAGCGGGAAAGATCTATGTTTTTATTTGCCAGAAACAAATCTATTCTCGTTCCAGAAGATTCTTCGGGAGCTTCAAACTCTAACTTTTTTACAAAATTCTTCTCCATTGTCAATTGTGCTAAATTCCTAAATTCTGAGATGTATTTCTGGGGGATTTCAGCAGATGGGCAATGATAAAAACTATTCCAATTAGGACAAAACTATCCGCCAGGTTGAATACGGGCCAACGATCAAGATAGAAACCAGGAAAGTTGAAAAATAATATTTTTGAGGAAGGAAGGTTTATGTTGAAAAAATCGAAATCTAAAAAATCCACCACTTCTCCGAAGCGTAAACGGTCGATTAAGTTTCCAACCGCCCCTCCTAAAACCATGCATAACCCTATCCTAAACCAGCTTTCTGTGCTTTTGGTTTTAAAGAAGACCCAGGAAGTTACAATGAGTGCCAAAACTGAGATAATGGTATAGAAGTTTTGGCTACCTAATTTGCTCCCAAATACTCCCCCTGGATTCAAAATATAGGTGAGTCTAAAAAAATTGCCCAAAACCGGCGTGGACTCACCTATCCGGAAATTATGAACCACCACCGTTTTGGACAATTGATCCGAAAGGATAACCAATAAGCTGATTATCAAAAGCCTATATTTTTTGATCAACTCATCCAAGTTTTTTTCATCTATTGTCCTAAAGCCTTCTTCTTTTCTTCTTTTTCCTTGCAGGCGATACAAAGTCTGGCATGGGGCACTGCTTCTAATCGGGCTTGGCTTATCTCCTGTCCACACTCCTGGCATTTGCCATAAGTCTTATCCTTGATCCGGCGCAAAGCCTCATCGACGTGATAAAACAGTCTGCCACTTTTAGAAGCGAACAGAAAAGCCTTCTCTCTTTCATCCGCATCGGTGCCCTGATCCGCCATGTGGGTGGAGTAGGAGGATAGCTCTCCTGAGGCCTCCTTGATGGTGCTATCCAGAGTAGATTTCTTCAAAAGCTCCATCTCCTCGACTATCTCCTTCCTTTTTGCCAAAAGCAAGGCTTCATACTTTTCCAGATCCTTCTTCTTCATCTTCCTCCTCCACTATCTTTTCACTCTAGCTACGGAGATCTGTGCCTTCTCTCCATTTATGTCCCATTCTTTGGAAAACTCCCCTTTTTC
>JALHUP010000255.1 GCA_022866585.1 Candidatus Zixiibacteriota bacterium
CGACTGGGAAGCGGTGCAAAGTATGTTGGAAGAGAGCAAGTTTTTTATTGAATGGACTGCACCTGAGGCTCCCTTAGATGTAAAAGCTTTCTTAGTAGAACTTCAAATTCAATTGGCACTTTGGCATCTTGTATGGCCACAGGTTTACACCAACCCGCAAGAACGTGAGAAACTGAGTCAACTGGCTCGCACCTGGTCTCAACATGTTCTGATGCTTCGAGAATAGTACCCGATTCCCCCTCACCTTAACCCTCTCCCCACGGGGGAGATTGAGCGAAGTGAAATCCCGCAATGGCGGGGCTGAGCGAAGCGACGCAATCCCCTTTCTATATAAACCAATGAGATAGAGATGGCTTCGTCGTCCTTGTGAACTCCTCGCAATGACATTCGGAGGGTTTTTCAACACGTCCTTCATCCTGAAGGGATTCACCGTGAAGGGCATTTAGCTCTGCGAATAGGATTTTTCAACATACCCTTAAACCCTTGCCCTAACCCCCAAGATTGCTACTTCAAAAGTAACATCTTCTTCGTCTGACTTATCTCACCCACCCCCAGTTGATAGAAGTACATACCACTGGTGACAGGATTGCCAAAATCGTCTTTCCCGTCCCACACAATCCGATATTGACCAGGCGATTTTTCTTCATCCACAAGTGTTCTCACCCGTTGTCCTAACACATTGTAGACTTTGAGGGAGGTGTGGATTGCCTCTGTCGGCTTACCGCTTACTGTATACTGTATGTTGGTGGTGGGGTTGAAGGGGTTGGGGTAATTCTGCGACAGCTCAAAGGAAAGTGGCTTGCTGACATCCTGCTCGTCTTTCACCTCGGTCCAGCTCCAGTCGGCTATCTTGGCGAAGATATCCGTAAGGAAACCCTGGCGATCATCTGCCCAGGTGTAACATATTTTATCGCTGGTCATTACCACCGCTACCTCTGTCTGCAAGTAAGCAACATGTGCCGGATCAGAGATGGAGTAGTTGGTTCCCTCAGGTTCCAGTGAATCTGTGCAAAAATTGTATCTCTGCGCATAAATATCCGAGTTGGAAAGTCGTTCATCATTCCAGGCAATTACGAAATCGCCAGATTCATTCATGGTTACGCTCGGCATGAACTGCCAGGCACCGCCATCATCATTATCCACCCTGAAATTGGTCGGATCCATGAAATAGGATAATGTGTCAAACCTTGCCGCATAGATATCCCGGTTGCCATTCCTTGCATCGTCCCAGGTTATGGTAAAGTAGCCTAAACCATTCATGGCGATGTCCGGATACAGTTTGTCACTATCTGTTGCATCACCCACCATCCAGTTGACACTCCAGAATGAACCGTCAGAGAAGAAGTATTGGGCAAAAATGTCATAGTCGATATCTCGGTGATCCTCCCAGGTTATGACAAAATTCCCGGAATCATCCATGGCAATGGCAGGTGAGGCTATACTGGTACCGATGAATTGATCGTTTACCTTTAAAACTTCGCCGATGGTGTCACCGTCTGAATCATACCTCCGGGCTAAGACTTCGAATTCTTCCGCGTCCCTTTCGTCCCTCCAGGTGATGACGAAACTGCCGGTATGATAATTCATAACAATGTCCGGAGCATACTGGCCACCATCTGAGATGTCATCGTCCACTCTGAAATTTGTGTCGATGGGACTACCGCCAGAGGAAAACCTCTGGGCATAGATGTCGCTATTGCCGTTTCTATTATCCTCCCAAACCACGACAAAATCGCCTAAAGCGTCCATAGCGACAGAGGGAGAAACTTGTGCAGAAGTTCCCTCATCAGTATTCACCCTGAAGTTGGTGCCCAAAGGTGAGCCGGAAAGGTTGTATAACTGGGCATAGACATCATAGTCCCATCCACTTCGTTCATCTGCCCATACGATGACAAAGCAACTTACCCTATCGGTGGCTGTAGCCGGAAGAATCTGGTGTAATCCCTCCGTGCTGTCGGTGCTCACCACAAAGTCATTGGTGGTTGCTTCCTGCAGGTTAAGAAAACCTGATGAAATTCCTCTTTCCGGCAGCGAAAAAAGGATAACAGCTACCAAGCAGAAAAACAAATCTTTGAAAATGGAACGCACAAACACCTCCTTTGTTTAGTTATTAATTAACGAGTAATTCATCCACTTAAATTCTCAACCTTATGATTAGAAGTAAAAGACACCTTTGCTCAGCAAGTATTCTGAAATTGAGAATAACTTGTGCACACACCAGATTAATTCTTCCCGATCAACCGTCACGTTGCTAAATCCTGTCATTCCCGCAGCCCTAATATTAATTAAGGGGACAAGATTGTCAAGGCTTTTTTGGGGTCATTCTTAAATAATGTGGGGAATTTCTTATAAGTTATTGATAGAGAGGGAGAAATAAAAAAATATCTTTGGAGGAATAGATCTTGTAGATATCTCCATGAATCGGGAGGGTTTTCAGAAACCTCCAAAGGATGATCACGCGTAGGGGTGAAGCTTGTCTTCGCCCGTAGAATGCGGGTGTAGATGAACTACACCCTTACACGGAGGCAACATGTTTTACCCCTCGGGGAACAACAAAGAAGGGCATAGTAAAACATAATTTCCACATTAAATACGAAAAAACCCAAAATTTAGAGACCATCAAAAAACGCTATCTTCAAGATGACTTACCAACTCGATTAGGTGGAATAGCGGCTAACATAGCACGGATAGCCTCTTGGTCTTCCGATCCTGTCGACTGGGAAGCGGTGCAAAGTATGTTGGAAG
>JALHUP010000256.1 GCA_022866585.1 Candidatus Zixiibacteriota bacterium
CCTGGTGGGACTACCCGATCTTTGAAAGAGCGGGACGTTTTGACCTAAATTGTGACCGAAGACTGGATATGCGTGATCTGGTTCATCTGACCGATATGCTCCTTTTCCCACCACTTCGAGCTTGTTCTTGCGGAACTATCAATCCCCCATTTTATGAAGACCCAGGGCTTCCAGATACGGTTTGGGTGGAATCGAAAACTCTGATCGTGGGAATTCCATCTACAATTTCAATAGGTCTAATCAACGATGAGCCCTTGAGGGGCTTGGCGTTAGCTTTAGAGTGGGATGGGAGTGCCGCGCTCCAATTTGATTTCAACACTACGGGGTGTACTGACCGCATAAATAACATCGATTGGCTTTGTACCCGTGGAAATCACGTAAATGGCGTCAATCCAGATACCTTCTTGTTTTACAGCTGGCAAAGCAATCCTTATGAGGTGCCCCCTCTTTCACCCGGAAGAGATGCGCTTGTGACCGTTGGTTTTGTTCCTCAATCAGCTGGAACTGCCACTTTTCGTTTAGTCTCCTGGATCAATGGAAGTGAATCCATGCTGGTTACAGAAGATCGTGCGGCAATACTGCCCGTTTTTTACGGTGGGAATATCACGGTCATACCCTATCTTGCTGGTGATCCTAACCATGATGGGATAATTAACCCTTCCGATGTAGTTTATTTGATTAATTATTTATTTATAGGTGGACCCCAGCCCATTCCCTTAGAATCAGGAGACGCCACCTGCGAGGGGGACGTAAATGTTTCAGATGTGATTTATTTAATTAACTATCTTTTCATTGGAGGACCACCACCCAACTGTTAGTCCAAGATTTTAAAGGCTTCGGAAAACATAGTTTCTCCGAAGCCTTTTTAATATTCAGACTATCGGTTCAATCCGCTGACTAAACCGCCTCTAGAAAGAGGCGTTTGAAAGCTTCTTTTCCCTTCTTTTTTATCAACACGATGATGGAATCTCCCTCTCTGAAGACAGTTTCTCCTTTTGGAATTATCACTTCATTGTCTCTCAGACCCGCAATGATTATGCAATCCTTGGGAAGGGTGAGCTTGGAAATCTTTTTGTTGATCAAGGATGATTCTTTGGAAAGCTCGGTCTTGAAAATCTCTACGTCTCCACCCCTGAAAGCTAAAAGCGGGATGGTCATTCCTGCGTCGATCTTTTCCTCAATCAATGAGGCAATAATCTTGGGGCTGGATACGGTAGCGTCCACTCCCAGGGAGGCAAAGAGTTCCTCGTTTTTTGGGTCGTTGACTTTGGCGATGGTGCGAGGGATCAGATAGATCAGTTTGGCTAATTGACAGATAACGAGATTATCTTCATCGGTGCCGGTAACTGCAACTAACACATCAGCCCGGTTAGCTCCCATGTCCAGAAGCGTCCCCAATTCAGCGCCATCCCCAAGCAGCACCGATTCTCCTAATTCGTATGACAGCATGGCATATCTGTCGGGATCCTTTTCCACCAAAACCACTTCGTGCCCCTCCTCCGTGAGAAGCTTGGTCAAACTATAACCTACATCCCCACCGCCAACAATTACTACATACATAAAACCTCTCTTTTTTATTCTTATAGAGTTTAAAGAGCAAAAATCTTTGTGTTGTCAACAACATTAACGCAGAGCAAGCTCTGCTACTCCTAAATAATGTCTTTATTTTGATTTTAAAAATTCTTTGAATTCTTCGGATATAATGGCTGTGTGACAGATGATATTTAATCCTAACTCTTTGAAAGCCTTGGCTCTTTGAGGATCGTAAACCCGACTTGCCACTTTGGGAACTTTGAACCTTTGTTTGACCAATTGAGCCGCCATGATATTGATGTTATCGCTGTTGGTTAAACCCAAAAAGGCGTCCGCTTTTTCTATTCCAGCTTGGATCAAAATTGGAATATCAATTCCTTTTCCCAAAATCTTTTCTCCTTTGAAATCTTTGGGAAGCCTTTTGAAGGAATTCTCTTTTGAATCTATCACCGAGACCCGGTTTTCCTCTGAGCTAAGCCAGGATGCCACCATCGCTCCCACCAGGCTACATCCCAAGATAACTACTTTCATATTTTTTCTCCGTGTAATTCATTCCCAAC
>JALHUP010000257.1 GCA_022866585.1 Candidatus Zixiibacteriota bacterium
TCCCATTGCATTGCCCAATTTTCCGGGACTTTCTGAAAAGTATGGTTACGACGGAGAAATATATGCTTATAAATTGGATGGAGAGGATCCTTTTGAATTTATGGAGACGATGAATAGAGAGATTACCTCCTATGATTATGCCTCAGATGTTTGCATCTTCAACGTGGAATACAGATACCCCAAGTGGTATTATTGGCCACGGGAGGTCTATGTTGATCGTCCCATGGATGTGATGTTAGGCGGGGTCTATTTCGACTATCCCTGGGGCGTAGAGGTCTGGATTGATGGGGTCTTCTATGGAATTACTCCCATCACCATCCCCGCCTTAGTGGTGGGAAGACACTGGGTGACCTTCTGGCATTGTGGAAGCTGGATATGGAGGGATTGGGTCTGGATAGAAAGACATCACACGGTTAGGGTCTGGGCTCACTGCGACCACAGGTATAGATACGTCAAAGAAAGATTCGTGGAGAAAAGCTATCGCGAAGAAAAAGCTAAAAGAAGACGAGGAATTGATGAGACCAGCCGTTCCGTAAGCTCACCGCCAGATAGGTTTGTGAAGCCTGTTAATCTCCATGAAAAATTGAGCGAGGCGAAACCCCTTAGAAGGGGATTGACCGGGGCTGAAAAAACGAGAACTCAGGAAACAACTGGTGGGTTCAAAAAGGAATTCCGAGTAAAAGAAAAAGGGGAAGCGGTGAAACATGAAAACGAAAAGCCTCGAGTGATAGAAAGAAGGCAAAAGGTCAAGGAACCTAATAGTCAATTCCGATCTGAGGAGAAAAAAAGGATTGAAAAATCAACAATTGAAAGACCACAAATAAAGGAAAAAAGAAGAATCGAGGAAAAAGACAGGTCCTCTGAGGGAAAACCACGCTCCTCTGGAGTCAAATCTACGGAGAGACACGAAACCAAAAAATCCCAGGTCATTCTGGAAAGAAGCGAAACACCAAGAGCGCAAACAAAGAGCATAGAAGTGCAAAAAGAACCTCGGAGGAGAAAATAAATACATTTAGGTCTCCCAAAAATAATTGAGGAAGATAAGATGGAGTGTCCACCTTCATGTGGATCTTTGAATAGGGATTATATTAAAGTATAAAACAGAAAGATCTAAAAAGAGGCGGGATATATGAAAAGGCTTTTAATTGTTTTTGTATCCATCGTAACTATTTTGACTTTTCTCTCTTTTATGGCGAGTCTGTCGAACCATTTAGCTTTAGCCATTGACCGAACTCCAAAGGAAAACCAAACTAAGGAAAAGGAGGAGCCTGCGGAGTCCAAAGAATACGAAAAGACGGAGGTTAAAGAAGGGGAAGCCGAGGGCAACCTCCCTCTTGAAAAGGAAAGTGGAAAAATAGAGAAAAAGGCAATAGGAGAAAAGAAGGCAAAGGAAACGGTTCCTGAGAAGGTAACTAAGTGGTTAAAATCCTTGGAGAAACAAAAGGCTGAGGAAAAATATGATTATTTCATAGATAAAAACAACAATGGCATCGACGACCGATTAGAAAAAAAATCAAAAGAGCCTATCTCTCCCCCTGACGTTCGTCCTGTGCCAAAAGAGAAACAGCCCACAGAGGCTACTCCTTCGACCAAGGAAACAGGTGAGAAGAAAAAAATCAGGGAAGTTCCTAAGGAAAAGGAGACAAAAAAGCAAAGAAAATAGAGGCAAAAGAAAAAATAACAGTCTTGACGCAGATTGTTGCACGATAAAAAGAGTTAGAAAACTCAATTTCGCCATAAACCAAATAGCCCCACCCGTGGTATAAACCTGTAGCTCATACCGTGGAGGGGCTATTTCTTGATTGTGCAACTTGATGAGTTTTAGCTTCTTAGAGAGTGAGGAATTCGAGTAGGATGTGGCGCAGATTTAAGTTTCAACCTGCGCCACAGAACAAATTCAAGTTTCAAGATCGTTATCTTCCCATCATCTTTTCATGCAACGGGAGAGTTTTCTGGGTCAACATATCCTTTAAATCTTCGTTCGCCATCATCATATCCATCATGGCTTCCGCATGGCTTCTGTCCTTAACCATAGATTCCATGATTTTCGTCATGCTCTCTGGATCGTCCATCACCATCTTTACCAGTGTATCTTTTGTTGCAGGAGTCTGCCATAATTTCTCCAAAACCAGCTTGGACATCTGAGGGTCGGACATCAATTGTTGCACAGCCTTTTCCCGACTACAGCTGGAAAAGATCGCTAAAAACGCAAGTCCTACCGTAATTAAAGAAATTACTACGACTTTCGCGAAGCGCGAAGTGCCTGGACCACATCTTGACAACTTCATTTAGTTCACCTCCTTTCTGCTAAATTAACCGAACCGTAATAAAAATGACCAATCAGTTCATTTTCTGTTCACACAATCCATTTTTGTGCAAGTTTAGTTTAAATCCTCTTGGTTGTCAAGTAGATTTTTGAAGACTCCTGAAAGACTCATTTTTACGGGGCTGAGAGCCCCGCCTACGCGGGACTAAATCATTGTTATTTAGAACCTAACCGCGTAAGGCGGGCTCTTAGCCCGCCTAATCCTGACACTTTTTCAGTGATCTCTCCATAATATCTTGACAATTCTCCTTTTGAAATTATATTGGACAAATTCGTATTATGTTGATAAGAAAGGATTGTAAAGCTATGAACAATACACATAAGCATATCGCTCAAAAGGAAGACCAACTTCTCAAATGCTTAAAATGCGGCACCTGTCTTTCGGTCTGCCCACTTTATGCGGAGACAAAATATGAGCCTGCCGCACCCAGAGGGAGAGTGGCTTTAATCAATGCGGCAAACAAGGGGGAAATCGACTTAAGCGAATTGTTTCGAAAAAAAATCAACTTTTGTCTGAATTGCAAATCCTGTGTGGAGGCTTGTCCCGGCGGGGTAAGGTCGGACGATCTGATCTTGTGCGCCAGAGCAGATTTAGTGGATCGAGGGAAATTTACTCTCCTGGAAAGATTGATCTTTCGTCACTTGATAAAAAGGGGAAGGCTCCTTCCTCCGGTGGCAAGATGGGCTGTCTTTGCCGGAAGATTAGCCAATAAAATTCTACCTGAGAAAAATCCCTTGACTTTATTTTTACCTTTTCCCGACGGATGGAAAGAGAGGATTTATCCCAAGATTGCCAAGAAGCCTTTGAGAAAAAGACTTCCTGAGGTGGTAAAGGTAAAAAATCCCAAGATGAGGGTGGGATATTTTTACGGCTGTGGCACGAACTTAGTCTATCCGGAAATAGGTGAGGCGCTAATAAAAGTCTTAACTCATAACGATATAGAGGTGGTGATTCCCAAAGGGCAGATATGTTGTGGAACGTCTATCTATAATTCAGGCGATTTCAAAACCGGGATCAAGCATGCCAAGAAGAACTTGAAAGTCTTCAAAGATGCAAAGGTAGATTGCATTGTGGTGAATTGTGCTTCCTGTGGCTTGACTCTCAAGAAAGAATATAAGGAGCTTTTAGGAGTCGACTTCGACATTCCAGTTTACGACATTACGGAATTTCTGGCCAAAGTCATAGATATAAAAAAGGATTTCATAAAGCCGGAACATGAATACACCATTACCTATCACGATCCTTGTCATCTAAATCGGGGGCAAGGAATAAAAACTGAACCCAGAAAGATTCTGAAAGAACTCCCCGGAGTGAAGTTTGTTGAGATGAAAGATGCGGATAGATGCTGTGGAGGGGGAGGATCTTTCCATCTGAAGTATTATCCCATCTCTGTAGGGGTGATGGCACATAAGCTTGAGAATATGGAAAAGATCGATCCCGATTTTTTAGTCTCAGGTTGTCCCGGCTGTATGATGCGCTTCGAAGAGACCTTCCTTCAGAAGAAGATGAGGCAAAAAGTAAAACATCCCATCCAACTCTTAGCCGACGCCTATCCGGATGGAAAAAAATAGTAGATTGAGGTCAGCATTCCTTCGTTCGTCACGGACGCTCCCATCCGTAACGTTTTATGGTAACGGACAAGGTGCCCGTTACCAACAAAATTATTGAATGACAAACACCTTCATTCGGTTAACCTAAAGGTGAACATTCCAAAAACTTCACTTTGTTAAAAAATTCACAAAATCTTCTTGCCTTCTTTATTTCATTATACTATATTAAAATATGAAAATTATTATGTTTTAAGTAGTCTCAAAATATGTCTCCCACCGCGTAGCCAAGCCTTCATGGCTTGGCAAGGTAAACTCTGAGCGGTGGGATAGATCGGAAGAAAAGGAAGTCATATGAAGATTGATTTAAAATATGGCGATTCGCACAAAGAGTTGAAATTGGATGACAAAAATGTGATCGGGGTTTTAGAATTGAAAAAGGTGCCCGGACTCCCCGATGTCACCGAAGCGGAAATTGAGGCGTTAAAGAATCCAATTGGAACGAAAAGACTCTCGGAGATCGCCAAAGGGAAAAAGACCGCCTGCGTGGTGGTCTCGGATTATACCAGAGGCACACCTTATAAAAGACCGAATTTCAATTTGTTATTGCCCATTGTGGATGAGCTACACGCTGGGGGAATTAAAGACGAGAACATCAAATTCCTGGTGGGGACAGGAGCGCACCGTGCCCATACGGATAAAGAGAACTTGGACAATTTTGGCGAGGAGATTGTAAAAAAGTATGAAGTCATCAGCCATGACTGCGACAAAAACAACGTCTCCTTAGGAAAGCTCTCCACCGGAAACGAGCTTTTGGTGGACAAACTTTGGCTCGATTCAGACGTGAAAGTCATGACCGGACTCATCACCACTCATTATTTTGGCGGCTTCTCCGGAGGGAGAAAGGGAATACTTCCGGGAATAGTTGCCCGTGAGACCGTTCGAAAAAACCATGCCATGATAATTAACCCCGAGGTGGACATCGCTAAGACCAAAGGGAACCCAATCTCCGATGAGATGGATGAGGCCGCCGAAAAGGCAGGAGTCGATTTTCTTTTGAATGTGGTGATCAATGATAAAAAGGAGATCGTGAAGATTGTAGCAGGCGATCTGGTGCAGGCTTTTGAGGCAGGATGGAAAGCATGTAGAGATTTATACCGTGTGCCATTCCATGAAAAGGCGGACGTGGTCTTTGCCTGTGCCGGAGGTTATCCCAAGGATGTGAGCCTATACCAGTCGCAAAAAACCATAAATAATGCTAAGTGTGTTCTAAAAAAGGGTAGCACAATTGTGTTGATCTCCGAATGCAGGGAAGGGATCGGCTCGGATACTTTCGCTGAATGGCTTCTGAAAGCTTCCTCTTTGGATGAATTATTGAATACCAAACAGGAGAAAATAACCGTAGGTGGACATACCGCCGTTGGAAATGCTAAGGTCTTAAAGCGATTTGATATTTTGGTGGTTTCAAATATAAAAAAGGAGGATCTGGAAAAAAGATTCTACGAGTCCGCAAAAAGCATCGAGGATGCCATAGAGTGGGTGAAGGAGAAACATGGCAGAAATTTCAAATCTTACGTGATGCCGCAGGCGGGCTTGATTTATCCTTGCTTGGAGAAATAGATTTCGGAGTAGCGACACTTGTGTCGCATTAAGAAGTTTCTCCTCTCCCCTCCGGGGAGAGGGTAGGGTGTGGGGGAATTAATCGGAGTAGCGACACTTGTCGCGTTAAAAAAAGCTAATCATAGAAAATAATAAATTTCTGAAATCAAAAACCAACCTCAAAAAAAGGAGAAACAAAAATGGCAGACATAATTGTCAATGACGAAAGGCTGAAGGAATTCTGCAGCCAGGTCTTTGTGAAATTGGGCGTTCCGGAAAAAGATGCCGAGGTCACCTCGGATGTATTGGTGATGTCGGACTTGAGAGCAATTCCCTCGCATGGAGTTGCCCGTCTGATGAGATATGTCAACGGGATTCGTGGTGGAACCATACTTCCCAACGTCAAGCCAAAGATTGTAACGGAATCGGACACTACTGCCGCGATAGATGGGCAGAACGGTTTGGGACAGCCCGCCGGTTATTTTGGAATGAATTTAGCTATCAACAAAGCAAAAAAGATTGGAGCTGGTTTTGTCACGGTAAGAAATAGCAACCACTATGGAATTGCGGGATACTATTCCATGATGGCATTGAAGGACAACTTAATTGGCATCTCCATGACCAATTCCGCCCCCTTAGCGGTTCCCACCTTCGGTCGGGATATGATCATCGGGACAAATCCCATTAGCGTGGTCGCCCCTTGCGGCAAGGAAAGACCGTATGTCTTGGATATGGCAACTACTGTGGTCCCTCGTGGAAAA
>JALHUP010000258.1 GCA_022866585.1 Candidatus Zixiibacteriota bacterium
CCTATGCTGGTCCCTTTTATCATCACACTTGCCCCCGGCAGAGGTGCACCAGTCTCCTGGTCTTTGACCACTCCAGCGATCTTTCCTGCAGTTCCAGCCCAGACGGGCGCTGTGCTCCATAAGATTTGAGCCGAAATAAAAATTATAAGTCCACTCGCCCAAATCGTCTTTTTGTTCTCAAGACACAGAATTCGTGCCAGAGCGGATTTGACAAGCTTACCACACGCCTGAAGGCATCTTGAAAAATTTGGTTTAGTAATCAATTTTTATCCCCCCTTATTTGATTATTGAATTGGGTGTTTCTTTCTCTGTCTCAAAAATATTGAAGAATATTTATTTCAAAAACCATTTTTAGTAATTCTTTTATAAACACAGACTTTTTTCTAAGTTACTTGGATTAAATGTCTTTCACGGGAATGTTTCTCTCTTTGTATTTTCTTTGTCGACTGTCTCCCTCAAAACTTTAACCAAAAAGAATAGGGGTAATTTTCTGCTTTTTTCCATATCTGTTAGCATGACAAATTCCGTCGGTAAGTTAAGTTCCCAATCATTTTAATAAATCCACCATTCTTTCTTGGGGGTGGCATGGCAGTTTTATCCTGAAGGTTGTCCCCTGATTGAGTTTGCTTTCAACCTCAATGGCTCCCTTATGGTTGTCAATTATTCTTTTACATATGCTCAACCCTATCCCATGCCCTCCTTTTTTCGTGGTAAAACCGCCTTTGAATATCCTTTTCGCCTCCTCCTCAGACATTCCTTTTCCCGCATCCTGAACCAAAATATGGATCATCTTTTCTTTTTTATCATAATCTGTTCCGACGGTAATGGTTCCCCCCTCACCTATTCTCTTTCCCGTGGCATCCGCGGCGTTGTTCAACAGATTGTAAAGCACCTGTTGTATCTGTCCAGGGTCGATCACGACCGGCAGGACTGTCTTTTTCAACTCCTTTTTAAAATTTATGTTTTTAAATCTATTTTGAGGTGAAACAAAAAGAAGGGTTTTCTCTATAAGCTCGTTTATATCGCATTCAGCTTTTTCTGACTTCAAGGGGGAGAAATCCAAAAGCCCATCTACGAACTTTTTGATCTTTTCTAAATTAACACCAATTACGTTAATATATTTGTGTGGGGAAGCCAGATCGTCAAGATGCTTCCCCTCCCCTTTATTTATGCTCATGTTCAATAATTCAAAGTTACCCATAATTATGGTCAGATAGTTATTGAGCTCATGTCCAATCTCCGCCGAGGCTCTTCCCTTTGCGGCCATGCTCTCAAGTCCGATCAACTGTTCTTGGAGGCATTCCAATTCTCGGTAAGACCTTCTGGATTCTTCTAATAAGGAAAGGTTTTCAAGGGAGATGGCGGTTTGAATGGCTATGATGGTCAAAAGCTTCAAATCGGCTCCAGAAAATCTTCCTTGGGTGAAGGGCCTCTTTAGGCTCAAAAGCCCGCAGGTCCACCTCCCTTTGCGGATGGGAATGGAGGTAACCTTATACCCCTCCTGAAAAATGTCATTGATCAGCAAGTCCTTAGTATAAAGCTTATGAAGATGAGAGAAAACAAGGTGTTCCTGAAGCTTTTCGGCTTCCAGGAGATTTTCAATCTGTGACCATTCTCTAATCTTTTTCTCCTCAATTTCTATTTTGGTCTCTTCAAAAAGGTTTTTCGACAAATCCCGACACAAAAAAAGCTCCAGTTCAGTTGAAAATCCCCCGCCTTGGCGGGGGGAAGTTTTTTCATTCCAGAAAATGATGGAACCAACGTTTAAGTTGCATTGCATTAAGGCGAAGCCTAATGACCATTTTAGCAAACCTTTCCTGTCTCCGGCGGTATACAAAATCTTATGTAGATCAGAAAGACGGGAAAGCTCTTGTCCCCTGGCATCATCCCACGTCTTGCGTCTCTTCTGGATAGCATTTGCCACCGCATTTCTGATTTCGTGCAGGTCAAAAGGTTTCAAAATATAATCATAAGCTCCTTCCTGAATGGCTTCCTTAGCCGTATCCAAGCTGGCGTATCCGGTCATAAATAAAGCTCCCATGGTGGGGTTTATTTTATGGACGGCTTTGATCAGCTCCACCCCGTCCATCTCCGGCATCTTTATATCGGTTAAAATGAAATCGTATTTTTCTTCCTGGACCTTCTTTAAAGCCTCTTCCGCACTTAAAGCTCCTGCCACCTGATGTCCCTGACTTC
>JALHUP010000259.1 GCA_022866585.1 Candidatus Zixiibacteriota bacterium
AATTTGGAGAGATGGTGAGTTTACAATGTGGAGAGATAACCTCAGTCCCTATTGAATCCGCAATCAGGAACTTGAAGAAAGTAAATTTAGATTCGCCTCTAATTGAGGCCGCCAGAGGAGTGGGAACCTGTTTTGGCGATTGATTTGCCAACGCGTAGACAAGGCTTCATGCCTTGTCGAAAAGAAAGACACAGGACTCCAAACTAAATAAAATGCTTTTTTGAGAAGAAAAACATAGCTTAGTGAGATGTAAATAGTTTGAGAGCTTAATTCTTTGTATCACAATCAAATAAACTGATTTCTTAATCTTTTGGTTTAACTGAAACAGAAGGAGAGTGGTGAAGATGTCTAAGAGGACAAATTTCGAAGAGGTTCCGGTAGAGAAACTAAGATGGAGATGTGATCCGGAAAATTTGAATTTTACCACTACAGATGAGGTCGAGCCTTGTGACTGGATCATTGGACAAGATCGGGCCGTGAAAGCGATCAAATTGGGCTTGGATATTAAAAGTATTGGTTATAACATCTTCGTAACCGGCTTTGTGGGCACGGGAAGATTAACCACCATCAAGCATCTTTTGGAAAGACTTGAGAAAAGGGAAAAGCGGCCGGATGATAAATGTTACGTCAATAACTTTAAAAACCCCGATATGCCCAGGATCGTCAGTTTACCTGCGGGACAGGCTAAACTTTTCAAAAAGGACATGGAGAATCTCATCCTCTCACTTAAAAGGAATATACCGAGAGTGCTCGAAAGTGAAAATTATCAGGAGAGGCGAAGAGAGCTGGTCAAAGAGTCCGAAGATGGGCAAAAAGCTATCTTGCAGGAATTCGAGGACCAGGTGAAAGAAGAGGGTTTTGCTTTGGTTCAGATTCAGATGGGTCCTTTTGTCAAGCCGGACGTCCAGCCTTTGGTCGAAGGCAAGCCCACCAGTCTTTCCAAATTGGAAAAACAGGTGAAATCGGGTAAGTTTCCAGAGGGGCAATTCAAAACTCTGGAGGCAAAATATTCGGCTTTGGGCAAACTGATGGAGGATGTGTTTAAGGCGGGAAAAGAGATCGTCAAGGAATTGGAAAAGGCACTGGAGGCTTTGGATAAAGAAATCATCCTTCCTCTTTTAAGGGATGCGGTTAAGGAAATAAAGGTCAAATATGAGAACGGAAAGATTCAAGAGTATTTGCAAGAGGTTGAGGAAGGCTTGATAAATGACTTAGATAGATTCAGACGGAAAAAAGAGGAGCAACCTCCATTGTCCATTTCCGGGCTTCCTTTCGGTAAGGGAGAAGATGAGTTCTTAGAGTATCAGGTTAATGTATTAGTGGATAATTCAGAAACCCAGACTGCTCCCATAATAATAGAGACCACTCCCTCCTACAAAAATCTTTTTGGAATAATTGAAAGATCTTCTGATCGGCTGGGGACCTGGAAGACCGACTTCACCAAGATCAAAGCCGGCTCGCTTCTGCAAGCTAATGGAGGTTATCTGGTTTTGAATGCATTAGACGTTTTAATAGAGCCTGGAGTTTGGCAGGCTCTTAAGCGCACTCTCCGGCACGGAGTGATCGAGATTCAAACCCTTGATCCTTTTTATTTCTTAGGAACGTCCGCTTTGAAACCTGAACCAGTCGAGTCGGATGCAAAAGTAGTTATGATCGGCGATAATTTTTTGTATTATCTTCTTTTCTACCGGGATGAGGATTTCAAAAAGATATTTAAGGTGAAAGCTGATTTTGATTCAGTTATGCCCAAAGAAGAGAGGAACATCCATGAATATGCTTGCTTTATAAAGAAGATATGCGATGAGGATAAACTTTTGCCTTTTGACAAAAGTGGAGTAGCGGCGGTGGTGGAGTATGGCGTTAGAGTGGCTGGCAGACAGAAAAAGTTGTCCACCAGATTTACCATAATAGCAGATCTGG
>JALHUP010000260.1 GCA_022866585.1 Candidatus Zixiibacteriota bacterium
GGGAGGGGAAATGCGTATGCATCTTCGATTCATGAAGTCTCCTCTCCCATTGTGGGAAAAGAGAGTGGTATGCATCTTCAAGATAAGGGGGAATTGAAGCCATTGATTTCCTGTTGATGAAGAACACCCACAGGAAGCAAGTGTAAACCGTTTCGTAGTTTCCGATGTTCCAGATTTAAAAAGGTCCGCCAGGTTTTCCATATTTTTTGATCAGGCATTTTCTTTCTCCATTATCAAAAGCATCTGTTTTTTTAGATGAGGTAAGTCTTCTCTGACGATATCCCACACTCTATCAAGTCTTACACCAAAGTATTCATGGGCAATAACATCCCTCATCCCAGCAAGCTTCTTCCAAGGTATCTGTGGATATTTACCTCTAAAATCGTCGTCTATATTTTTGACAGCCTCGCCAATTATCTCTAATCTTCTTACAATCGCATCTTGAACCTGGCGATTTGAAGAAAATTCGTCTTCGGTAATGTTCTGAGTATATTCTTCTATTGCCAGGATACTTTCCCATATATCCTGTAAGTAGAGTTTCATGTTCCTCTTCATAAGATGCCCACCTCTTCGCTTAATATTTGTTCCTTAATAATTGGTTTTATGGTTGAATATTCTCCTAGATCTATCTTTTTGCCAAGCGCTTCTTCAAGTTCTAACTTTAATCCCACAAAATCAAGTAAACTCATCCTTCCCTCGATCTCCACTAAAATATCTATATCGCTTTTCTCAGTCTCTTCACCTCTAACAACCGAGCCAAAAACCCCTGCTCTTGTTACGCCATATTTTTTAAGTATTGGCAAAATCTTGTTCTTAATTTCTTCTATCTTTCTTGTGTTCATTTTCCCTCATCTCCGCTCATTAAATCCTTCGAATTACGAATACCCAAAAGACTTTTTCTGGTAACCTGAATGGCAAACGATGACCAAAAAGCTATTGGCTGTTTTACTTATTCTATTTCATTTTTTTGAAAAGTCAAGCTTTAATTCCACAAGCTGATTCGATTTTTATCCTGACTAAGACGGGCTTTGCATTCTATATAAAAACAGAATTCATCCTGCAAGAGAAATCAAGAGAACACCTATAAGCAGGATAAAGGGATTGTTTTTGCTACAATTTTTGATTTTTTTTGAATTTTTGGGATAAATTTCGTGTATATTATAAATGAGTTTAGCGACAGAAGATTATATGTCCTAAGTAAAGGAATCAGTTTGTTGACAATTTTTGGAGGAAGTGATGGCAGAAAAAGAAGATCTTTTGGCGGTTGAAAAGTTAAACGAAGCTCGGAACAAGATAAAAAAAGAGATAAAGAAAGTGATCATCGGGCAGGATCGGGTGATCGATGAGCTTTTGGTTGCTCTTTTGTCTAATGGTCACTGTCTTTTAATCGGGGTGCCCGGTCTGGCAAAGACATTGATGATTTCGACCACTGCCAGGATTTTGGATTTGAAATTTCAAAGGATTCAGTTTACCCCTGATCTGATGCCCTCAGACATCACCGGCACGGAGATAATCGAGGAGAACGTCTCCACCGGAGAAAGAACCTTCAAATTCGTAAAAGGTCCGGTCTTCGCCAATATCGTTTTGGCGGATGAGATAAACCGCACTCCCCCTAAA
>JALHUP010000261.1 GCA_022866585.1 Candidatus Zixiibacteriota bacterium
CACATTTTTATTTTGCCATTGACCAGCTTAGGACATTTCATTTTCTTTCACCTCCTTTGAGCATGAATCGTTTTCGCCAAACATTTTCTCAATCAAATAGAAAATCCATGGAACATTTCCTGGAATAATGGGCTTAACTTTTATTCTTCCAGTAATCAGGCATATTAAAGCTGTAGCCATTGCAAAGAACATGATCATAAAAACCGCAATCTTGACGTAAACCATTTTTTTTCAAATCCTCCTTTGAGTTCAATAGTAAAAACGAAGAGTAAATTACGGCAGGATTAACGCTGTGTTAAATCGAGGTTAAGAATCTTGGATGCTTTAAACCCCTTTGAGTGTGAAAAAAAAGCTAAAATCACTTCAGACAGAAAAGGCGGAATAGAATTTCCGCCTTCAAGAGTAGAGGAGAAGCTGTGATAAGAAGGACAGAAGAGGCTATCAAGCCTCAGTCTTGTTACTATCAGTTTATGCTTTTTTTAAGGTGAAGCTAAACTCGCTTCCTTTGCCTAATTGGCTTCGAACATTGACCGTTTCACCGTGTGCTTCGATTATGTGCTTGACGATGGAAAGCCCCAGACCGGTTCTGCCCAATTCTCTGGACCGACCTTTGTCTACGGTGTAGAACCTTTCAAAAATGCGGGGCAAATCATTGGGAAGGATTCCCATTCCATTATCGATGACCGCTATCTCCACCAGTTTGCCTTTATCCCGGCTTTATTAGCCAATTGCTTAGGCAAGAACCGTTGGGTGAGTTTAGGTCGTCTTCATTGGTGATTCTGTCCTATTACTGCCAGAAACACATCCCCTATATAGGATGATTCGAACTTGAAAAGATACTTCTTAAACATTTCATCAATATCGGATTTGTCGAAATATCTTTTGTAGACGGTAAACATACGACCGTCATTCAAAACCCTTTTTTGGAGACCTTCTTTCTTTCGATATTGTTTTCGTTTCCTGCTCCAGGCACTATCAATGACCATTAACCGTGCGTTAGGTTTAAGAATCTTTTTAAGTTTCACGAAAAATGCCTCCTCCAGTTCCAAAGATAGATGACTTATAAAGAATCCTACAACAGCGCTATCAAACGAAGAGTTTCTTAAGGTGATTTCGAAAAAATCCCCTTGAACAAAATGGCACTTGTGCTTTAAGCCCAACCCATCAATCCTTTTTTCGCATTCTGAAAACATCTTTACTGACTGATCAATTAATGTTATTCGTGAACAATTTCGCTCACAATAAGGTAGCCAAAATCCAGTCCCGCATCCTATGTCTATCAAATGACCCTTACCAAATGTTGAGGCCATGTTGCTAATTTTTTTTACATCGTTTTTGTAAACATCAGGCTCCGGGATAGCAGGACCTTCTCCTATGTAGATTTTATCATACTCTCCCGCTCTTTCATCGTAATATGACATCATCTCTTGCTTAAATTCATTATCCATCTTAATCTTCTTAGTTAACGCTTACCGAAACGTCGCCTAACGGTATCGGCATATCCGAAGTTCTTGCCGCAAGTAAAAATTTGCATGAGCACCGATGGTGCGAGCCAAACGTGCCGTGTTATACGAAATTGCTTTAGAGTTATTCCAACCCATACACCTGCCTCGGCGCAAGATATTGTGGAAATCTATCTATTAGAGCCAAGCGAAGAAGGTAGCAGAAATGACATGCATCAACATACTTATCCTCATGTTCAACATCATATTCTTTAGCTAAACGGGCAGGTCCTCCTTTAGCTAAAGGTCCACAGATCGGATGTGAATCAGCATTATAGTTTCTAACTAAGATTGATAGAGGGTTTTCCCACATATTGCTCATACTTAACCCCTGACAGAGATGGACATTACTGTATGCATCTAAATGAACTCTTTCTGGCTCTTTTAAATCTTCGTATGGGCACTCTGTGAATTCCTCCCACCGTCTTTGCGGAAGCCCTTCTATCAGCTTCTCAACCGCTCTCCCTCGAAACATAGCGCCACCGCCAATAACTGGAACTCCCTTATCTTGCTCCTTATCTATATCTGTTCCAACCGCAGGCCTCTCAATGCAAATTGAATTGACAGACAGGCCTAATTTTTTCGCCGCATCTAAAGTTCGTTTAGCCGGATTATTTTTTTCCTCTTCATAGTGGAATGAATCGTCACTTATGCTAAGACCAGATATTTCTAATTTGCAAAGAGGGCTGAGCCAAAGCTCTGCGTCCTCCTCAGATATTGCGTAATACGCATTAGTTACCACACCTACGTTAAACCCCATGGAACGAGCAATTTTGATTCCCTCAAGCATCAAGGGGTAGAATAAAAACGGCTCACCACCTTCAAAGTATATCCACTTTATGGTGCCGATCTTGGTCGCTTCATCCAGAACCTTCCGTATCTGGCTCAAAGTGAAAGTCCCCTTAGCATTGGGACCACTGTAAACAAAACAATGGTCACATTCTAAATTACACATGTAAGTTAGAAGAAAATGTATTCCCGTTAGCATGATATTCCACCTCCACTAGATATAAGCAATTTCATATAACTGGTTCGTATCCGAAATACATTATATATCCTCTCATTTGGGACTCATACCAGAAGTCTAGGTATGTCTGTCCGCTCGGAGGTGAACTTGAGGGTAGGTAGGACAGGCAGGTGTGGAATCAGAGATAATTACTTTTGGCAACAGCTTCTTAATCTGTGTGAGCTCTCTGAAAAAGTGCCAGAATTCGGCGGGCTAAGAGCCCGCCCTACGCGGTCGGGTATTGGAATAACAATAACTTAGTCCCGCGTAGGCGGGGTTCATCCGAAGGGATTCACCCTGAAGGGCTCCCAGCCCCGCAAAAACGACTTTTTCAGAGCTCTCTGTGTAATCAAAAATTTTCGAATCTAATTTTTGATAATTTTTTTTGAATTATCAGAGTCTATGTGGCTCAATGATTACTTTGATGGATTCGGAAGCTTCGGCAACCAACTTAAAACCCAGTGCAGTCTCTGCCAGGCTTAACCGATGTGTTATCATCTGACGCACCGGCACCCGACCAGCCCGAATCAGTTCTATCGCCTGGATGCAGTCCAGTGGACTGGCGCCGTATGAAGGCAAAAGCATAATTCCGTTGCGCCAGAATTCATTGACCGGAACGGGGAGATTAACACCCGGATCCGTCGGTGCAAAGAATAGAACGGTGCCGGCACGATCCACAGATTGCAAAGCCTGTGTGAAAGCGGACAAAGCTCCAGTACAAATGATCACTAAGTCGGCAAGTCTCCCATCGTTGAGTTTGCGCAGGCGGGCAGGAATATCTTCGCGGGCATCTATCACTGCATCTGCTCCAAACTTTTTCGCCGCCTTCAAACGATATTCACAGACATCAGTTGTAATTACTCGTCCGGCGCCCAGGGCGCGAGCCAAAAGGAGATGCAGTAGCCCGGAAATCCCACTCCCCAGGATAAGCACACTTTGACCCGGCTCAAGGTGCGCTATTCTCTGCCCGCGAACTACACAGCCCAAAGGCTCGATGAACGTCCCCTCTTCAAAGGATAGTTCGTCAGGTAACACAAATACCCCCCGGTCCACATTGAGTCGAGGTGCCCGTATGTATTCAGCGAAGCCGCCAGGATCAAAGTTTGTGGTGTGCAAAGTGTCACAGACAGTGTGATAGCCCTTAACGCAATACCGACACGTATTGCAAGGTATATGATGAGAGACGAAGACCCGGTCTCCGATCTTGTAACGTTCCACTCCCTCACCTGTTTCGACGATCTCTCCTGCGATCTCATGTCCTAACACCAGGGGAGCTTTTTTAATACGATACCACTCCATTACATCACTGCCACAGATGCCACTTGCTAGCACTTTTACCAATATCTCACCGGGACCAATCTTCGGAGTTGGTAGCTCTTCCAACCTCACATCCCGGTTGTTGTAATACATGGCTACGCGCATATATATCTTCTCCTCTAATATAATTATTGAGAGCCTTGAAAAAGTTAAATTGGGGAGGTTTTGCTGGAGTGTCAAGCTTCAGCTTGACCTGAAATTTTCTAAAAAGAGCGAAAGATTTCTCTCGGTTCACCTAAAGGTGAACACTCCAATCTTGCTCTTCCAAAGCAAGTAGTTTTTTAAAGGTCTCATACGAATTCTAAACTATCGTTATTGCTTATTCTTAACATCATTGAACAACTCATAAGCTCCTTTAGCCGTAGCATTTTCATGAATGATAACACGTAAGGCTTTAGCCATCGCTACGGGATGAGGATTTTGCCAAACGTTTCTTCCCAGATTTATGCCGATAGCGCCTTTTTGCATGCCGTCATAGACGAACTCGAATACCTCTAACTCCGTTTCACATTTTGGACCACCTGCCATGACTACTGGAACCGGGCAACCACCAACCACCTTATCAAAGTCTTCTGCACACCAGTAGGTTTTCACAACTCGTGCACCCAACTCGGCTGCGATACGACAGCTTAAGGCCAGGTAGCGAGCATCTTTTTGACCTACTTCTTTGCCGACAGCCGTAACTGCCATTACCGGAATGCTATAATCTTCACATTCATTAACCAGCTTTGCCAAATTTAACAGAGACTGGTGTTCATAGTCACTTCCCACAAAGATAGAAATACCCACCGCACTCGCATTAAGGCGGAGGATTTCTTGTATGGAGGTGGTGATTCCTTCATTTGCTAAGTCTTTTCCGACCATGCTGGTGCCTCCGGATACCCTGAGTATGATGGGTTTACTGTTGGTGGGATCTACCGATGAGCGTAATACTCCTCTGGTAACAAAGAGTGCATCGCAATAAGGAAGAAGTGGCTTTATGGTCTCTTTTGGTTTTTCCAAACATTTGGTTGGTCCCTGAAAATATCCATGATCTATGGGCAAAAAGAAACAATGCCCATCCGCTTGAATCAGTTGACTTAGTCGGTTTTTCATTCCCCAGTCCATTTTGAACATCTCCTTCCTCTATTTGTTAACGTTATTTTTCAGGTCTGATGATTAAATAACCTTTCCCTATTAACCAATGATGAAATTGATAAGTGGTATATCTACAATTCGTTTTACATGTCTGCCTTATCTTCTCATATTCGAAAGAACCTTCTATTTGAGCATCCATCTCCAACTGAACCGGACACTTCACGTCTTTACAAAATTCTCTCCGTTTGTAATCTGCATATCCTTTGATTGACATGACCTGCTTTCCTCACTCTTTGTGATCTCACGTTTTTGCACTTCTTGACCAGATCATAGCGGTGTCTATGATAAACAAAAAGACAAAAGAAGTCAAGTTGCGCGAGTAGGCATAGGCCCCAATTTTATGATCTTTTGAAAATTTTTTATTGCTCTTTGGTGCGGCGTAATGTATTTTCTAAACAATTGCAGTGAGCTTGAAG
>JALHUP010000262.1 GCA_022866585.1 Candidatus Zixiibacteriota bacterium
TAAGGCAGGATTCAAAAGGGCGGGTGGCTTGTGAAGCCTTCATCACCGTAGGCTTGGTGATCGTGGGGGGTGAGATGACCACCAAAGGTTATGTGGACCTTCCCGCCTTGGTGCGCAATCTTATAAAGGAGATCGGTTACACGGATGCCAAATATGGTTTTAACTATGAGAGCTGTGCCATTTTAAATGCTATTGGCTCTCAATCGCCGGATATTGCTCAAGGGGTGGATATTGGCGGTGCAGGAGATCAAGGTCTGATGATCGGATATGCCTGTAAGGAAACCCCCGAATTTATGCCTATGCCCATTATATTGGCACACAAACTTTGCATGCAATTAGCCCAGGTGAGGAAACAGAAGATTTTGCCGTATCTGGGTCCGGATGGAAAATCCCAGGTTACCGTTGAATATGTTGATGGAATTCCTATGCGGGTGGATACGGTAATTTTAGCCTGTCAACATACGGAGGAAATATTAGATCAAACCAGGAAGTTTATCACTCAAAATGCCAGAGAGGAAATAATCGAAAAGGTGGTGAATCCGGTGATAGACCCAGGGCTTCTGGATCAGAAGACCAAATATTTTGTCAATGCTACCGGCAAGTTCGTCATCGGCGGACCCCAGTCCGATACGGGAATGACCGGCAGAAAAATTATAGTCGACACTTACGGCGGAGCAGTCCCGCACGGTGGCGGAGCTTTCTCCGGAAAGGATCCCACCAAGGTAGACCGCTCTGCCTCCTATATGGCGCGCTACATTGCCAAAAACGTGGTAGCCGCAGACCTGGCGGACAAATTAATGATTCAATTAGCTTATGTGATCGGAGTGGCTGATCCCGTCTCTATCATGGTGAACACCTCCGGAACTGGAAAGATTCCAACCCCCAGAATTTTGGAGCTAATCAGAAAACATTTTCAGCTCACACCCGGTGGAATCATCGAAATGTTAAACTTGAGAAGACCTATTTATAGGGAGACGGCAGTCTTTGGTCACTTCGGCAGAAACGAGCCAAATTTCACCTGGGAGAAAACAGACAAGGCAGAAGATTTGAAAAAGGAGGCGTGAAAACGAATTTGGATTTCAAGATTTCCCCCTCACCCTACCCTCTCCCCCAAGGGGAGAGGTGTAGTAGTATATCTAACTTCTGAAGAAGGAAAAGAGAGATGAAATATGACATAAAAGACCTAAGCTTAGCTAAGCAGGGCAAATTAAGGATTGAATGGGCAGAAAGAAATATGCCGGTTTTAAGATTGATTCGAGAAAGATTTAAAAAAGAAAAACCGCTTAAAGGTGTGAAAATCTCTGCCTGTCTCCATGTGACCACTGAGACAGCCAATCTGATGCATACTTTGACCATGGGTGGGGTAAAGGTGGCTTTGTGTGCCTCCAATCCTTTATCCACTCAAGATGATGTGGCCGCATCTTTAGTCAAAGATTATGGCATACCGGTTTTTTCTATCAAAGGAGAAAATAACAAGGTCTATTATCAGCATATCAATAGTGCCTTAGATATAGAGCCGGATATTACCATGGATGATGGGGCAGATTTAGTTTCCACCTTGCATGCTTCTCGCAAAAAGCTTTTGAAGAATGTGATTGGTGGAACCGAGGAAACCACCACCGGCGTGGTTCGTCTGAGAAGCATGGAAAAGCATGGGGTCTTAAAATATCCTTTGATTTCGGTCAACGATTCCAAAACCAAGCATTTCTTCGATAACCGATATGGCACCGGACAATCGACCGTGGATGGAATTTTGCGTGCTACCAATCTCCTTTTGGCTGGATCAAAGGTTGTGACGGCAGGTTATGGCTGGTGCGGTCGAGGCTTTGCCACCAAAGCCAAAGGAATGGGGGCGGATGTGATCGTGACCGAGATCGATCCTTTGAAAGCCATCGAGGCGGTGATGGATGGATTCAGGGTGATGCCCATGATGGAAGCCGCTAAAATCGGGGACGTTTTCTGCACCTTGACCGGTGATCTCAAGGTTATCAGACCTGAGCATTTCAGAGTGATGAAGGACAATGCCGTGGTCTGTAACTCCGGGCATTTCAATGTGGAGATCGATATACCCGGTCTGGAGAAGATGTCAAAGAGAAAAAGACAAATAAGAGAATTCGTCACCGAATATACTTTGCGAAATGGGAAAAGAATCAATCTTTTGGCTGAAGGACGTTTGGTCAATCTGTCTGCGGCTGAAGGTCATCCCGCCTGCGTGATGGATATGTCCTTTGCTAACCAGGCTCTCTCCGCGGAATATCTGGTTGGCCATGGGAATAGATTAGAGAACAAGGTTTATGCCGTGCCAGAGAAGATAGATTCCGAGATCGCCCGCTTGAAACTAAAATCTTTAGGCGTCAAAATTGACTCCCTCACCCCAGAGCAAAAAGAATATCTTGCCTCCTGGGAACTTGGAACCTAAAAATCGGAGTGCACAAGCTTGCTTGTGCAGCCGAAGCTTTGTTTCGGCACTCCGGAAAACCATCGTGAAAGAAAAATATTTCAAAAGGTCCCTTCACACCCCAGCGCATCTATTTATCAATGATTATTATTACTTCATAACTGCTGGTTGTTACCATAAAAAAGCATATTTGGATTGTGATGGTAAAAAAGAATTCCTATATAAAACAATTTGCGAAGAACTTAAAAGGTATTTCTGCGAGCTTCATGGCTGGGCTGTTTTAGATAATCATTACCATCTCCTCACCAAACTCAAGGATGCTTTTTCGCTCCCCAAATTAATTCAGTCAATTCACAGCAAAAGCGCAATTTCAATGAATAGAATGGACAGACAGCCTGGAAGAAAAGTCTGGTATGATTATTGGGATGAATGCATCCGTGATCAAGAAGATTTCTACACTAAGTTAAATTATATCCTCCTAAATCCTGTCAAACATGGTTATGTAGACGATCCTTGTAAATACAAGTTTTCGAGTTACCAATTCTATTTCAAGGAAAAAGGAAAAAAGGGTCTAAAAATTCTTATGAGAAACCATGCCATCGAGAGGCTTGAAGCAGAGGATGATTTTTAGATAAGAAAAAAATAGGAGTGCACAAGCTTGCTTGTGCAACGGAAGCTTCGCTTCCGCACTCCGAAAAAGATAATTCTGCCACCTCACAAATGATCTGACATCCGAGGATGACAGAACAGGGTTCTGCCGCCTCATGAAAATATTTTAAACGGTCCCTTCAGCTTATCTCTTTATCGACTACTATTGAGACTTCATACCCGCTGTCTTTTACCTGAAAAAAATATATGTCGACTGTGAGGTTTAAAAGGAACCGAGCTTGTGCCCAATTTTTCTCCAATCTGCCGCCGGGAGGCTGTCTTATAAACTCAATAAATATCTTTTCCCGAAACGATCAATTCCCGAGCCAGGTTTAGGCACAGCTTAGGAGCCAAAATTTGATGGAGATATTTGATATCCGTCCCCCCGTCGGGCAGGGTCTCGCCTATTTGGCTAACCTGTATGCCTCTATATTTGAGCAGGATTCTCAAATGTTGTGCTTCTTCTTTTAAGAACTGTATAGCCGGGGGTCCAGCGTAAAGCTTTTCCAATTCTGAACCGTCCTGGAGCCGATCTATCACTGCAAGCCATCCCTCCCCCAAAGGATCACTTTGTACCAGTTCCGGCTTTTGGGTTAATCTGGGATTGGTTTGAACCAAACGTCCGGAAAGCGGAGCAGTTACAAAAAGCGTTCCGGCCTCGGTAAGTATTCTCCCAAATACCTCCTCCTGGATGATTTCTTGGTTAGGTCTATACAGCTCAACCTTTACCGGCGGGGGCAGGATGTATGCCAAAAGCTTGTCCACTCCGACCTTCCAGGTGTGATCATATTCATGCCGTGCCCACAAATGAGATGGATGAATATGTAGTTGCTCGTCAATCTCACCCACGGAGAAAGTGAAGAAAGGCTCTTCTGATTCTATCCCGGTGGTGTAGGCACTTTCTGACCGTAGGACGGGTTTGGGCATATACCTCTTCACATTGGTTTTCAGCCCGCCTGGTCTGGTCTGGACTCGCATTACTTTGTCGAAATCGCAGTTCTCACAATCGTAGTAAAACGGACATAATTTAAAGGAGATCACCCCCGCGGTCATCCAGACGCAGCGATTCAGCTCCTCCTCGGGTGGAATCTTCTCTTTCTTCGATAACTCCTTTTTCATACGATCCTCAGGTTCAAAATTTTTCTTTAGTAAAAGAATCCTGTTATCCGGATCCTGCAGAAAAGGTCTCAATCTCTAAAACTTCCTCGGGAAAACCCACCTCCGGTTTGCCAGCGTGAGAAGGCTCATGGGGGTGTTCAAAGATCGGCAAATAACGGGCCGCCATTGCAAAAATAAAGAATCCGGTGGATACTAAAGCCAGGGTAATGGCAAGCTCCATCCAGGATGGGAAATAGTGAACCCCGGAGGAAGCCATCAAGCCGGTGGTGGATATATTCAATCGGTTCAACAAAAAGCCGGTAATGGTGCACACCGCGGCCGCATATAAACCGCCGGTGGATAACCTTACTTTTCGTATGGAGAGCAAGATAATAGGAGCAATCACTCCGATCAAGATCTCCAACCAGAAGAGCCAGGTCTCCATGCGAGGCAAAAAGAAGGCTGACCAAACTCCCCGCCCGTAGAAATCATAAGCTTTCAAAAGTGCATATAATACTAAAACCACCAAAAGAACTCTTCCGATATCCGCCAGCACATCCGCTTTCAGACGGTGACCGAAAGCTCTGAAGCTTAAGTGTGATTCAAAAATTATCATGGCGCATCCAGCCGCAATAGCCGACACGTAAAATAACAAAGGCAGAGAGGCTGTATACCAGAAAGTGTAAAGTTTCTGGGGAATGATTAAAAAGAGTGAACCGAGGGAGGATTGGTGCATGGTAGAAAGGATGACTCCCAATATAACTAAGGGCACAGTTACCCTGGTTATCCATCTTTTGGGTCCGCTCCAGCCTAAACGCTCAAAAAGAATGGGGCTGAACTCGAAAAACAAAACCGTAGTGTAGAACATAACACACATGGCTACTTCAAATAGCGCAGAGTGGATGTTTCCCATGAAAAGTGGATTGTAGATTCTGTCCGGGCGTCCCACATCCACCAAAAGTCCCACGATCACCAGAAGATACCCCAAAAAAGCGGTCAAGATGGTGGGCCTTAAGATGGGATAGAATCTCTTTACGTGAAACACGTAAACTGCCGCCGCTATGGTGAATGCGCCTGCGGACAATCCCACCCCGGATACGACGTCGAAACCAATCCACAACCCCCAGGGGAACTTATCACTTAAATGGGTAGAAGCCCCTAAGCCTTGGGTGAAACGAACTATAAGGGCTACCAAACCAGCCAGCCAGATTAAAAGTAAAACGACCTTCCAGAAAGTTATCTTAAATGGTAATTTGAAATCCATCTTTGTCTCCATCTATGTGCCTATTTTTTTCGAATAGTTAATGGTTAGTTACAACTTATTTCTTCTCCTGAAACTTAGATTCCCGCTGTTTGCTTTTGTATTCTGCCAACTCCATCCTGCGGTCGATTATCCACCAGGTCCCATATAAGAAAGCCCCTCCGAAAATAACGATGCTGGGAACCTTCTTGAGCGCGGCCCAGGTCAGCTTAGGCAGAGAATCCTCAGGCAGATTGGCAGGAAAACCAAATTCTGCAAATGGAACGCTGGATAAGAAGAAAACCGACGTTCCTCCCGCCTCTTTTTCACCATAGATGTGATCTATGTATTGCCCAGGATTTTCCTGTATGCGCTTTCGGGCTTCCGCAAGCAGCTCTTCCCGGTCTCCAAATGTGGTTGCACCAGTGGGGCAGGCTTCGGCACAGGCGGTGATCTTTCCTTCTTTTAATCTTTCATAACACAAAATGCATTTTCTTACTTTGGGCGCTCGCTTTTTCCATTCATAAGTCGGAACGCTGAAAGGACAGGCCTGCATGCAGTAGCGACAGCCTATACATTTGTTTGCATGATAGATCACCGCCCCCTCCTGAGTCTTTTCAAAAGCTCCCACCGGACAGACTGATTTGCAGGAGGGATCGTTACAATGCATGCACAGGCGACGATAGTAAACGTCACCCTTTTGCTTCACCACGGTATAGGCAGTTGCGGATAATTCCTCTTCCTGCTCTCCGGGAAGACCATTTGCTTCTTTGCAGGCTAAAGCACAAGCCTGACATCCGATACATTTAGTAGTATCGATCAAAAGTCCTTTTGCCATAGTTAGTTACTCCTATCCTCTTTTTTTGTCCTATAATTCAGGAAGTTAGCCTCCAGCTCCTCCACAGTTTTTTGGTCAAAGTGTGCCACCAAACCATCCAGAGGCAGTCCACCATCCGTAAGAGTAAGACCTGCCAGAGCGGGTTGAGGTAGGTGATTTTGGACAAATTCACGCAAGCGCTTTAATTCTTTTGACCACCAGGTCTTGGTCTGATCCGCCACCGCAAAGCTCTTCAAGTCTTGGGCTAAGTTGGTAGGATTGATCAGATAGAACCAGCCTTTGGTGTAAGGGTTTTCTACAAATTCTTCCGGGCTATCCTCCAGCTCATAATTTGATTGCTCTATGGTTCCATCTATGGGAGAAGGGATATGAATGGTTTTGTCTCCCTGAACTAAAGATACCAAAAGGTCTCCTTTACGGACCTTTTCACCGGGTTTTCTTAGCTGAATGGCATTCGCTTTTCCAATCAAGCGACCAATCAATTCATCCACCCCCAATTGTACCCTTCCCGAGGGCCTGAGGTTTACCCACAGATGTCCGGGTGCGAAGAAATATCCAAGTGGAAAGCCCGGAGCTCGTTTAGCCACCACAGGTGCATAAACCTTTGCCGGTTCCACTTTCCCCTTTTGGGCGCGCCGCACCAGAGCGTCAATCGTCAAGGCAACTATGAAGGTTGCCACTACCAGTAATGCTACCATTTTAACTTCTCCTTTCTTTCTTCTTATATCGTCACGTCTTGCTTTTTTGTTGGCTGCCTCAGCTGAAGAACTCTTTTTTGATTTTCTCCCACTGCTGATCCGTCAATTTCTCTCCCAAACCCGGAGCTACTTCCCCTCCGTCCTGCAACACTGGAAATCCAGCCAGCCCCAAAACTGTCACCAGTTGCTCTTTAACTGCCTGATTCCAGCGAGTCAGGATGTTTCCATGCAAAAGGTTTTTCAGCTGTCTTTTCAATCCTGCTGGCTGAATTTTCAAAAGCCAGTTTCTTCCGAGATTTCTCTCTGTCAAAAGTTGGGGATTCTCTATAACGGCTCGATTCACTTCTACCACCCTTCCCGTTATCGGTGCAGACTGGACCAGTTCCCGTTTCCCGGCTTTCAAGCTCCAAGCTTTTTCTCCTTGATAAAGCATGGCACCTTCTTCCGGGAGTTTTAGTTCACGAACTGAACCGAAAACCGCATTGGTGAATTCATCCGCTCCAACTGAAACTCGAGAGGGACTAAGCACTTCCACCCAGGTATGGCCCGGATGCACAAAGATTCCCTGCCACCAGGCAGGAACCTTCGCTTCTGCTACCTTTGGCTCCTTCACGGCAGCACGTTTCCTTTCGACCCAGATGCTGACCCCGATTACAATCGCCAAGAAAAACAATCCAATTATTACTGACATTTTCCTCACCTAACCTTTCTTTTATTTTCTAATCTTTTTCACTGTTCATAACCTCTTTCCGCTATCCAAATTAAGCAAACGAGTTGCCAAAAAATTCCAAGCTGAGAGTTTCAGAAGCTAACTTAAAGAATCAGTTGCA
>JALHUP010000263.1 GCA_022866585.1 Candidatus Zixiibacteriota bacterium
GTAATGGACAGTATGAGACTCCATCCGGCTTGGTGCAATTTTCCCCCTGAACATTTTATCTGCGATTTTAATTGCTTCTTTGCCAGAGATACGAACAATCCCTATCCCACCTTCACCCAGAGGCGTAGAAATGGCGGTGATGGTATCATCTAACTCGTAAGTATTTTTCGCTGTGTCCTTTGTCACAAAATAAATATAATCATTTTGATATGGAATGTAAACAGGGAGGGAAATGTAATTTCTCTCATCTCCCGTTGGTGGAGCCTGCCCGAATTCTGGGTCTTGAGACCAGCCATGGAACACCAACGGGAAGCAAAGGTCGTTTGGGTGGCCTTAAGGGGCTAAAGCAAGGTCGAAAAAGTTCACGACTGGGCAGAGACGGGCGATTGCGAAGAAAGTCGCGAATGCGCGTTGGCAGAAGACTTCCGAATAGTTGTCCCCAACTCAGCTTCCTCAAGATCGTTACTAAAGTTGAAGCTCATCTGAATAGGTTCGGCCTTGTTGTAATTCTCGTTGTAGCTATCAATATCGGTCTTAAGTTGTCGACAATCGCCGACTATTTGTCTGCGCCGCTGCTGAAATGAAAGCGCCATATGCTTTCGGGTGGCAGTCCGAATATCGCCCCACAGCGAGGTCTGCTCCCCATCCTTCTCTTCAACGATCACATGCTTCGAACGAACTCTTCGACCCTGGGGATCGGTGATATATTCCTCGCGAAGGGCACGGCTGAGAATCTCCGTGAACTGGCGTATCAGTGCCGACCGCTCTGGTTGCCACAAACCTCTACGGATCGCCCAGTCAGCTACATCACGGGGATTGATGTATTCTACGCCATACTCCTTCATGTACCTATCCGCTATGTGCTGCATCTGCTTTGTGTAGGTAGACATATGCGACATCCTTTACAATGAGATGGTTGTGCCCCAGCCATCAGTTAGGGCGGTTTCGGTTATAATATCTCTTACCTTTACTAACAAACTTCGCAAGTTGGAGTACGGAATCTTGCCACGGTACTGTAACTGTCCCACAACTATTCCTGGATGTACTCCAATAAGCTTTGAAAAGTTCTCAACGTGTTTTTTGGAGTAAATAGGATCTTTCCGGATGATAAAATCATTCAATTTCATCTGATCGACAAGAAACGCAACGGCGAATTCGTCAGCCTGTTTCTCTTCCTTTTCGCTGTGTGGCTGCGCGTCTTCACCCACCAGCAGAGTCTCCAAAACGGGCTTCTTCTCTCCGTCACGATCCCTCACGTGTTTCAATTCGTGTGCAAGCAAATGCCAAAACCAATCGATCCGATCATATCGTAATGATAGCACTATTACAGGAGAATGTTCGTCGAGCCAAAAGCAGGCTCCATCGATTTTCGTCTTGGGTAGATGCTCTATGATGAGGAAACGAATACCATGTTCAGACAACACTTTTGGTATACGACGAATCTCTTCTGGCTCTGAACACAGAGGGTAAAGGGCAGTCATTATAGAATCGAACAAACGGTCAGAATACCGAATATTCTGTGGAAAAGCTCTTGCTAAATTTCTTGCTCTGATTAACCATGCCAGTTGTGGAGGGCTAATTTCTGTATAATCTGTGGACTTTCTTGCTGCGTGTTCAAATGGGATTTTGTCTACAAGCTTCTTTATATCGAAAAATTGGCAAACCTGTGCTTCGAGAATCTCGACATTAGAAGATTCCTCAATCCAACCCCGACGCTGCATTTCTCTAATTGGAGCTTTTTCATACAATTTAGCCCGCCTTGCTACCGCATCATCTTTTTCCGCTGATGTAGCTAATCGATATGCGGCCTGCAAATTCAGCCAAACTTGTGCGCCAGTACCAAAGGCATCGCCAAGTGCCTTAGCCATTTCCGGTGAAACCGAGCGTCTTCCAGTTAGAACATCACTAATGACATTACGCTCGTATCCCAAAATATCGGCTAAGTCGCTCGGTGACCATCCTCGTTCCTCTGCCTCCTCACGGATATACTCACCAGGATGGAATGCTTCGGGGAGAAGTCTTTTTTCCATGTTAGTGGTAATCCTCTATTTTGATAATGATTAAAGTATCATTACCGTTCTTTTTCGTAAACCGTACGATCAGCCGAAACTGATCATTGATTTTCATCGAATGTTTGCCTTGCATTTTCCCTTTGAGTTTCTCCAAGCGCAACCCTTTGAAGGCATATAGAACCTGTTGATTGGGAGCCTGCATTATTTGGTTAACTCGCTTTCGATAGGCCCGAACCAGTGCTGGTGACCAGTTACCAACATAGGTTTCATCAAACGCCAACCGATCGAGTTCTGGATCTTGAAACTCAATATCCATTCTTTAATATTATACGGATGAAATTGGGATTTGTCAAGTAAAAAATTTACAAAATTTGTAAATTTGTATATTCACCTTCTTGTTCGTCATGCACCCCTCGTCCGTGACGGTTTATGGCAACGGATTCATCCTGAACGGATTCATCTACCAGCCTTAGAAGATAGGGGAGATGACCTCACCCCCGTCTCTATTGTTGGTCTGGAGTTTCTGACCTTTCTGACCTTACTGGCGTTACTGACCTTTATTTTTTAAAATTTTACATTTGTAGTCAATTGAAAATATCCCTTTATCGAGCCCCGCCTCTGGCGGGGCAACTACAATCTAATACAAACGCAAGAAATAAGTTTACATGCCCCTCACCCTAACCCTCCTACGGATTTCGCTTCGCTCAATCTCCTACAAGGAGAGAGGGAATTTGACTCCTAATTGGGATGAGCATATCTTTGGAAAGCTAGAGCTTTCCGCTACATGATTTTTTGATTAGGGTGAAGAGGAATGTAACCTCACCTCCGCCTTCGGCGGACTAACCCTGCTATGCATTTCGCTTCGCTCAATCTCCCACAAGGAGAGGGGGGACTTTCCTCATATTGATGTCCCTCCACTAACAGTCGCCCTATCCCTTTCACCCCTAAATTGATGGTAAATTTGTATGAGGTCTCTCAAAAACTATCTTAAAGGGGGAAATTGGGTGTCCATATGGACAGAATTGAAGCTTTTGTCTTTCAACAAGTTTTAGGTCAAGCTAAAGCTTGACACTCCAGAAAACCTTTCCCAATCTGATTCTTTCAGACAGAATGTCGGGCAGCTCTCCCGCCTCTGGCGGGATCGCAACCCGACCTACCAAACTGCGAACCTGCTTTGTGTTTACGCCACTAAAGTGGCTGGGAACTTCGCTGCTGAATCTTGGGGGAGGTTAAATCCCCCTTTTATCCCCCTTTAAAAAAGGGGGAATTTTGAATACTCCTCTGGCGGGAGAACGGAAAAGATGTCCTTCGGTATGAAACCGCAGGATAAATCCGTTACCGCGAAAAAAACTCCTACTTTTACCAATTCTTCATAATCTCGCCGAAGCATTCCAGTCCGCTCCCCAGGACGGCGCTATAGCCGTGTCCGGGACGGGTCCA
>JALHUP010000264.1 GCA_022866585.1 Candidatus Zixiibacteriota bacterium
CAATGGGCAAAGTTATTAAGAAGCTTGTCCCCTTATCTTTTCTTTTTGCCACGATGGTTCCCCCATGCCTTTGGATTATTTCATAACAGATCCATAAACCCAAGCCAGTCCCCTTTCCTTCCTCTTTAGTGGTAAAAAACGGCTCAAATACCCTGGAGATATTTTCTTCGGGAATGCCACATCCAGTATCTGAAAATTCGATCTCCACCGTGTCTTCGTTCTGACGTGTTAAAACCAAGATCTCTCCCTCTTGGGGCATAGAATCTTTTGCGTTCATCAAGAGATTCAAAAAAACCTGTTTGATCTCGTCATTAAAACCTTTCACCCGGGGAAGGTTTTGGGGAAGGTCTTTCTTTATCACACACTTCTCTTTTAAGAATTGTTTTTCCACCAAAAAGACGGTCTGATTTATAATCTCAACTATATCCAGAGTGGACATGTTCTCGTTTTTCGGTCTGCAAAAATCAAGAAGGCTTCGTACGGTTCGAGCAATCCGGTCCACCTCCTCCTTAACCGATTTGAGATTGGATTGGCTGGGAGCATTGTTTTTCATAGATTCTGAAAGGATCAAAAGATAATTTTTTATAATTCCCAAGGGATTGTTGATCTCGTGAGCGATGGAAGCAGAGAGCCGTCCCAAAGCCGCCAATTTTTCGGATTGGATCAATTGCTTTTGAGTTCTTCTCAACTCCAAATTCATATTTTTTTGGCTTTCATAAAGAATGGCGTTTTCAACTGCTGAAGTAAACTGACCGGTTAGAACCGAAAGAAACTCCAAGTCGCTGTCAGTAAAAGGGAGACCAGAGGTCTTTCCAGTAAGGCTCAAAATTCCTCTGATTTGATTTTTGCTTATTAAGGGGATACACAGCTCGCATTTAAAGGCTTCCAAAACTTTGATCTCCTTCTTCCAATCTTTAAGCCTTGGGACTGAAGAGCGGGACGCTGTTAAGACAAAATCAGGGGAGCCCCTCTTTATATGGGCTCGGATTTCGTTTAAAAGCAAAGGTCCATTTTCGGATAAAAGGAGTTTTACCAGATCACTGTCTTGCCTGAATTTGAACTCAGTAAAGTCTGGATGCTCTTTTAGGTCTATCCCTTTTATTTTAAACATGGAAAGCTCTTTTTTGTGGGGATCTTTTTGAATGAATATCGCCGCTCCATCCAGTCCCAACTGCCCTATCAGACTCAGAAGCATTGCTTCCAAAAGCGCATCGATATCCAATGTGGAGCCCAGTTTTCGGGAAATCTCGAAAATAGTATAAAGATCGAAGATCTTCCGCTTCAGTCTCCGGTTTGATTCGGTCAATTGGTTTACTTTATTCTCAATGACGTTTTTCAAGAGATCGACCGATTCCAAAACTCTTCTTTCCATTTGCCCACCGGGGCAAGCGTCTCTTTGGAGATTCAAAGGATCTCGATGATCCAAAGGTTCCCGAGGGCTCATATCCCGCGAAGCGGGGTCCTTCGGACGAGTGTGTGAACCTGACATACTTCAAGCCTTCGGTTAAAAATTCATCTTAAAGGAAATAACTTTCCTCTTAAAACTTTGACATCTAAATTAGCCCCACAAAAACGCAAGCGAAAAAGGGTCAAATACGATATTACTTTTCTACTGCTACTTTTTAAATCGGCAAAAATATGAAAACAGTTAACCTAAAATTGCAAACTTTTGCAAATTTTCTA
>JALHUP010000265.1 GCA_022866585.1 Candidatus Zixiibacteriota bacterium
AAAAAACCAATCCCGTGGTAAACTTATCTTACCTTTGGCTGAATTAGCCCACCTGTTTCTCGTTTGGAAAAGCAAGACGGAGATTTTGTAAAGCAGAAATAAAACGACACATCCCGAAGCAATTCCTAATATTTTAGAAACGACTATTATATCCAAGCCAAACTTGGCGAAGATAGATAAGATTATGATCCAAAGAAAATTGGTGTATCCCTCAACCCTTTCTCCCGGATTGAAGACCAAGCCATGACCATTTATGAAATTCTTGACATATCTGTAGGATATGAAAGCGTCATCTTGGGTAAAATTCAAACTCAGGGAGTGAGCCACAAAAATTGCGATGATCACCGAAAGGATCACCTTGGCTTTTGTGTCCATCTCTTTTCCGTCTTTCAATTTAAATCTGGTTCAGGACATTTTATCTTATGTTTCTCTTGCGGCTTTTATCTTTCCATCATTTGAGTTCAAGCATTTCAGGATTGTGCAAAAAGATCTTCTCTCGTTCTTGGAGAGCCTTAGTGGTATCTTTCTCCTTAAGATAAATCTCGTGAAGTAAAACGTGAGCCATTGTGCAGTAATCATCCATCTCCACCGCTTTTTGTGCATATTTCTTGCATTCCTCTATGTTCCCCATCAAAAAATTGCATCTACTAATGGACTCGTAAACCTGGGCAAAGTCTGGAGGACCAACTTTCAAAATCTCTTTTAGTCTGTCGAGGCAGCCATGAAGATCCGGCTTATGTTCCAAATTTATGGCTTCATTATACAAATTGACAAATCCGGCATCAGGAAAGATTTCATTTTCCTTCGCATATTCTCCCTTCTTTTTATAAACTGTCGCCAAAACGTTCCCCAGAATCCGAGGAAAATAATATGGATAGTAATTCTCCCTAAATTTGGAGGATAGAAAAAGAGCCCTTTCAGCCGGGGCGCTGGGTTTGATCCCGGTGGAAAACATGATCACGTCCGGATCCCGAGAAAGCAGATATTGGGTATTGAATTTCTTCTCCTTCCAGGTAGAGAAAAGGCCGGGAATCTTCTCCGGATGTTTGGCAATGTAGGGATCAGTTAATCCTAACATGTCGATGACCTTTGCGTCGGTCAAATAAGAGATCGCCCCTATGGTGCTCATGGCTAAAGTGAAATCGGTTCCAAAGGATTGCCTTAATCCCTCCGCATACCTCGACATCTTAGCACATAACCCAATTTCTGTCGAGCGCACGTTCATTATCCAATTTCGAGGCAAAAAAAAGGTCAAGAAAGAAAAGCCGATCACCACAAATATCGGAATCGCTTGTTTCTTCAGCCTCAAAGAAACCTTCATCAGGGCAAAATTGAAAATAAGGTATAAAAAAGGGAGAACGGGTAAGAAGAATCTATGGGCTTTTAAAACGTCTCCTCCGATTATTATGATGTAAAGAGTATAAATGTAAATCATCAAAAGTGCCAATTTACCTTTAACTTCTAAATCTTTATAGAAGGGAATAGGTATTAAATAAAGAGCACCCCACAAACCATAATGTTTAAGAAAGAGCCAAAAATAAGCCAGCCCGGTTTTGACATATTCGAGCGAAAAGCCGGTTTTGGCATAAAAGGGATTGGGCAGAAGATTTCCATAATAGAAAATTTTGAAAATTAGGTATGGTAGCAAAAGTAGGACAAAACCAAGTATAGAGAACAAACAATTTTTAAGATTATCTTTTTTGAAGAAAAATTTATGTATGATGAGAATGCCAAATACCAGCACTCCTTCCGGACGGACCAG
>JALHUP010000266.1 GCA_022866585.1 Candidatus Zixiibacteriota bacterium
TCTTTTATTATTTTAACTCGAGCACCGTAAACACATCATCTTGATATGCGGGTCTGCAGTTTTCGAGCAACTGCCTTAGACCGGGATATGACGCTTCCTCACCTTTATGGATCAAAATATATCTTATACCATAGTGGTTGAGTATCTTCTTTATCAAACCAAAATCATTTGAACTTAGTATGGCGTTGTAATGATTCAGCATCTTTTCAGACAGACCAGGATTCAATGAATAATAAGTACCATCTCGATGCGCCACGAGATTAAAGCGAAGAAGCTTTCCCAGAACCACAAACCGGTAAGTTTCTTTCGTAGCAAATATGTAATCAGCATAGGCGGTATTGGATTGGATAAATTGCAGTGCTCCAGGGCAATACTTTTCCCACATTTCATATCCATCCTTTGTTTCCTGAACCAGCTTATTCACGTTATATACATTCCAACTGCAGGTAAGCACAACCAGCCAGACAATGAAAGAAATACTTAAAATCCGGTGTTTTTTATTCAATTGCCCAACCAAATAATAAGCACCTACGGTAATAAGCGGAATGCTAAATACCAGCTGAACCCGACATGAATAAGTTGGGCCAAAACTGTAATGCACCAAAATTATCACCGCCAGCATCAAAATCAAAGACATCCCCCAAAATCTTTTTTTCCAAAGGTCTTTTTTCCTAAAGGACCGTAATCCCAGGAATGCTAGGGTGATAAAAATAATATAATTAATGCCAAATAAAGCTGTGACCCATTGCGGTTGATATTCCAAGCCACCAAAAAAGATAAATTTAACCAGCAGATTAAGAAACCAAGTTAACCCGGGAATTGTTTTAAATAACCCCACACTTTTGCTTCCCAAAAGATCGTACTTCGACAACAGTAGATACTGCGGAAGCCATACGATAATTGGAAACACCAAAAATGGTAGAGAGAATTTCAAACAGTCAACCCACCGCCGCAATTTTTTGTCTGGTGCGTAGTAGAAAACTACAACCAGCGCGAGGGCAACTGGCAAAAAAGCTGGCCAAACAGTAACCGCCAACCCGGCCAAAAGGCCAGCAGGGTAAAGATACCGGCGTTTTCCCTGTAATGCCAGATAGATGAGAGTAACCGAATTTATTATCATCACCAGCCCCAGGTGAAAAGGCATGGGGATAAACATATAACCAAGTACCGGCAACATGAATATGGCGCCAAAAGAGAGGGAGGCAAAAAGACCCACACGAGAATTAAACAAACAGGTGGCAAAAAGGTAAACTGATATGAAAAGGGCTATAAGCATCAGGATGTGAAATCGGCTGAGCAGGTAAGAACTATCATGTGACCCGAACAGACGCATTATCCATCCCAAAAGAATATGGTAAACTGAAGGATATATGCTGGGAAATGAGGTAATGGGATCATTAAAAAAATGGCCAGTTGAACTATACAAAACTTTGGCCGCGTGAAAAGCAATATCGGGGGAATCACGCCCAATGGGAACCGGCAATGTCGTCAAAGCAGAAATGTAGAGTATTGCCAGGCACAAAACCAGAATGGGGGCAATAAAGCCTTCCCGTATTTTGCGTTTCAGCCAAAAATAAAGTAGCGGGCTGATACATAAAATAAAATACCCAAAGAAGAATGCTGTCTTCAAAAGAGGATCGTATGGATTGACTATATGCTCAAGATATATGTTGGAAACGGCATAGATGACCAATATCCCAAAAGCCGCGAAAGTAGGTCTCATTACACCTCCTCCGCCTGATCCACACAAGCTATATATCCCCCAAGCTTCACTAAATTTAATGAGCTGGCAGAATCCCTTGTTCGGAGTGCGAAAGCGGAGCTTCCGCTGCGCCCCGCTAAGGGCGGGGCGCACTCCTTTCGAAGGGACTCACCCTGATATTCGTCCTGCACTTTTTTTCCCGCCAAAGGCGGGATGTCGAAGGACGCATCTTGCACCTCTGGTAAAGGGTTAACCCAATCCCTTAAAGGGAAATTGATTTTGCTATCATAACCTTGATCTTTTCTTTTTGAAGAGCACCGATCCAGCAGAAAATTTTTAGAACTAATCCGGTATACAAGGGATCACTCTCTTCTAACCAAAACGGTCGCCAGCCACCATCCTCCCTTTGGGTTTGGATGATAGCTTTAACAATTTTTCCTACCCTTTCGTCTTTGAGATCATACCCCGCATCTGCACTTCTTTTGCCAAAGAAAAAGGATTGTCCTAAAAGATGGGTTAAATGATAAATATCATTCTCCTCTTTTACTCCCTTTTGAAAACAAAAACCAGTCTCCGCATCTTTTGCTACTTGATTGAGATGTTCTTCGTAAAGAACAATTCCCCTTTTGTATAAGGGGTCTTCCTCTCCAAATAGATCCTTCATCAGAAAGGTGATCTGGGCGGAGGAGTCGGGATCGATCAGTTCCTCCCCTTCTCCCGCGAGGCGGGATCCTTCGGAAAACAATTCCCATCCCCCTCCGAATTTTTCCGCTTTTCTTAACCAGTGGATTCCCTTTTGACAAGCTTTGGTATTCTCCAAGCCAAATTCTCTCAAAAGATCCACTATGTCTGCGGTAAGCCAGGTTACATCTTTTTGCGTTGAAAGCTCGACGATCTTTTCAGGAATGGTAAGCTTTGGATTTTCTTTGAATCCACCGTCTTCGGTTTGATTTTTCAAAAGGAATTTCATGCAACTTGCCAAATTTAGGCCATCTTTAGACATTCCGCATCTTAAAAGCAGAAAAGCGATCCTTTCCGTTTCTTTTACTCCACTGAAATTAGGATCGATCTTGCTGGGGAATCCACCATCCTTATTTTGCGTCTTTAACAGTTCTAAAAGTAAACTATTTCCTAGCGGAGTATCTGCCAATCCAGCCAATTCCAAAACACATAGCTTGGTATAAGGATCGCCCTTAGAAAAAATGAAAGGTACGGGATCGTATTTGAACTCCATCTCTTGACCTTTCTCATTTGCTCTCAGCGGACGTTATCATCCGCTATGTTATGACAAACACTGTAGCGGTCGCATGAATGCGACCCCTACTTTTTAATCCCCCTTTAATTCCCCCTTTACAAAAGGGGGATTGAGGGGGATTATTCCTACAAATCCTCTCCCGAAGATCGGGATCTGCCTATGGCAGACAAATGCCTCCTTACAA
>JALHUP010000267.1 GCA_022866585.1 Candidatus Zixiibacteriota bacterium
ATCATCATCTATCCACAGCACCAATTCGGTATAGATTAAAGAACATCTTTAGATATTGAATAATACAATTCAAAACTGCAGCTATAGCAATGAATAGAAAAATTTCTTTCAAAAAGTCGAAACGGACAACATAAAGTATAACGGTGATTGCCCAGACCCAGGAATTGAGCTTTCCCCAATTGTTGGACATTGGAAATAAATCTTTCCTTTTGACCAATAAGAGCGCACCAACAAGGGTCAAAAAATCTTTAAGAAATAAAAGAGCCGCCGCCCATATCGGAAATCCGCGATGAAAAATGATAAATATCACAAAGATTCCTAAGCCTAATTTATCTGCCAAAGGATCCAAAATTTTTCCCAAATCGGTGATCTGATTCAATCTTCTGGCAAAATAACCATCCAAGACATCTGACGCAATGGCAACCAGCATCAAAAGGACAGCGATATAGTAACCCGTGGTGGTGTCTTGAGCTAAAAAATAGAAGATAATAGGCAAAAGAAGGATGCGGAAAACAGCCAGAAAATTGGGAACCAGCAGGAAATCCTTTTTTTTTATGACCATTTTGTTCTAATAGAAATGCATTTGCTTATAATACGAATAACCCCCTCACCCTATCCCTCTCCCCTATGGGGAGAGGGGAAGATGAATCCCTTCATCCAGTGATAGACCATTCATCGTTCTAACTGACTTTAGTCAGATTTTAGCTTACGCCACTAACGTGGCTGGGAACTGCTTAGTTCAGATAGCGCAATCTAAAGATTGCGGCTACAAAGCTTGAATACGTTCAATCCGTTGACCCATTGTTCGAGGTTTTAATCATCTCCTTAGCTTGCTTTAAGGTTAGTTCACTTATCTTCTCTCCGGAGATCATGCGGGCGATCTCCTTTACCCTTTCCTCTTCTTTCAATTTTTTAATTTGGGTAACCGTCCTTCCCTTTGAACTTTCTTTAAATACTTTGAAATGATGGTCTGCTAATGACGCGATCTGCTGGAGGTGGGTAATCACAATTACCTGATGCGATGAGGCTAAATTCTTCAAACTTTTTCCCACAGCCGAAGCCACCTCTCCACCGATTCCCACATCAATCTCATCAAAGATCATAGTGGAAACCTGATCGGCTTTAGCCAAGATTGATTTGAGCGCCAACATTATCCTGGATATCTCTCCGCCAGAGGCAATTTTAGCTAATGGTTTTAACTCCTCTCCCGGATTGGGGGAGACGAAAAACTCCACCTGATCCATTCCTTTCTGGTCTGCAAAATATCTTTTGCCATCTATCTCCAAAAGCCCATTTTCATCCTCTTGGGACGTGATTTTTACCTCAAATTTAGTCTTATTCATTCCTAATCCACTTAAGGTGGCTTGAATCTTTTTGGCTAAATCCAAAGCTTTCGCTTTTCTTTTTTGGGAAAGCAAAAGGCAGTCCTTTTTAAAAGTATCCAAAAGCCTTTTGATTTCTTCTTTTAATCCGGTAATGATTTGATCTTTATTTTCAATCTTGTTTAAATCCTCTTTTATCTTTTGTGCATATGTTAGAATTCCATCAATTGTATTGCCATATTTTTTCTTCAGGGTATTAATCAGGTTCAACCTCTCCCTTATCATTTCCAGTTTCTCGGGATCGAACTCCAAAGAGTCTTTGTAGCCTTCCAAAAATCTTGACAGCTCTTGAAGCTGAATCAGGCACGAGCCCAAACTTTCCGCTGGCTCTTTCAATCGTGAATCGAGTTCTTTTCCCCTCTTTATTTCTTTGGAAGAGATAGCCAGCCTTTCTTGTATTGATCCTTCCCCCTCATGAAGATTTTGATAAATAGACGAAGATAATTGATAAAGTTCCTCTATATTCTCCAATATCTTTTTATCTTGAATTAGCTTCTCCTCTTCGCTCAAAGACAGATTAGCTTGTTCGATTTCCTTTATCTGAAAATCATAAAGCGCTTTTCTCTCCTGATCTTGTTTCTTGCTTTTTTCCAGTTCTTCTAATTGTTTTTGTTTTTCCTTTAATCTATGATAATTCTGGCTGACTGAAGTTAATAAATCATTCAGATCACTATACTCATCCAGATATTCTATGTGCTTTGTCACATTCAAAAGTGATTGGTGTTCATGCTGTCCATGCAGATCGGCTAATCGGTCCCCGATTGATTTCAGACTACCCAAGGTCATCTGTCTGTCATTGAGAAAACAACGACTGACTCCTTTGCCTGAAACCTCTCGCCTGATTATGAGGATATTGTCGGTACAATTTATCCCTAATGAGGCCAACAAATTTTTAAAAACACGATCAGGTTTTAATTCAAACGTTGCCTCCACTATTGCATTATCAAAGCCGGTTCTGACCACATCAGAACTCGCCCTTTCCCCCAAGACTAAATTCACCGCGCCCACGATGATTGACTTTCCGGCACCTGTAGCCCCGGTGAGGACATTCAATCCCGGATGAAA
>JALHUP010000268.1 GCA_022866585.1 Candidatus Zixiibacteriota bacterium
AGCCGAGGACAATCCCATGAATCAGAAATTGGCGGTCACCCTCCTTAAGAAAGCGGGCTATTCGGTGGATGCCGTGGAAGATGGACGAATGGTAATAGAAGCTGTAAAAAGGAGAGCTTACGATCTTATCTTGATGGATGTTCAGATGCCTGAAATGAATGGTTTTGAGGCCACCAAAATAATCCGTGAAATGGAAGGTGATAGAAAGCATACGCCCATTATTGCCATGACTGCCCACGCCATGAAGGGGGATCGGGAGAGGTGTTTGCAAGCGGGCATGGACGATTACATCTCCAAGCCCATAGAGCCCCAAGAGCTTTTCCATGCCATAGAAAAGTGGACTAAATCCCAGGATTCAGAGAAAGATCTTTCACCTTACACCTTACACCTTTCACCCCAGAAAAGTGAGCTTGCTTTAAGCGAGCATAGCGAACCTGTCGAAACTATTGATCTTGAATCCGCCCTGCGCAGATTTGACGGGGACAAAGAATTTTTCAAGGAGATGCTTCAGGAGTTTTTAAGCTATATGCCGAAACAGTTGGATAAATTAGCTGAGGCGATTAAGACGGGTGAGGCTAAAGTGGTGGAAAGGGAGGCACACAGCCTCAAAGGTGCCGCCGGCAATCTGGGTGCCAAGCTCATGGCCGACCTTGCTTTGCAGCTAGAGTTTTTGGGACGTAAAGGTGATTTAGCAGTCGCTGAAGAGATAGTCTGTAATTTGAGAACCGCGTTTGAACACTTAGAGGAATACATTAACAAATCGTTACTCAGGGAAGGTGCTCTAAAATCATAATATTAAAATGTCGAATTCGCAAGGAAGAAAAATGAAAATACTCATCGCCGAAGATGAAAAAATTTCCCGAAGAATACTGGAGATGACCCTAACTAATGCCAGTTATGATGTGGTCACGGTTGAAGATGGAGTAAAAGCTTTGGAGTCGATTCAAAAAGATGTGCCGGATATGCTCATCACTGACTGGATGATGCCTGAGTTGGACGGTTTAGAGTTATGCCGTCGGATTCGGGGTCTCGACCTTTCCAGTTATGTTTATATAATTCTCTTGACTGCATTGACTCAAAAGGAAAAGATCATCGAAGGGCTGGATGCCGGCGCTGATGATTACATCACCAAGCCTTTCGAAAGAACCGAGCTTTTAGCCCGGGTGAGAGCGGGAGAACGGGTCATCCAGCTTGAGAGGTCGCTTCGTCAAAAAAATAAGGAGGTTTCGGAAGCATTAGCTCAGGTCAAACAGCTAAAAGGACTTTTGCCCATCTGTATGTTCTGTAAAAAGATCAGAAACGATGAAAATTACTGGCAGAAAGTGGAGGAATATTTAGCTGAGCATACCGGAGCAGATTTCAGTCACAGCATCTGCCCAGAATGCTTAGAAAAACATTATTCAAAATATGTAAAGAAAAAGTGAGCTCAAGAAGATAACGCCTTCTTTCATAGTCTCTTATTTGAGGAGAACACATATTCGTTATTAATTATTCGTCACTGTTGGGTCGGGGTACCCTTACCCCGACCCCAAAATATTTGGTCGAGGGTGTCCCGCCTTTGGCGGGATGACCAACAAAGATAATTTTTTATTTCATCACCATGTCCACCGGGACACCACACTTCTTACACTTTTTATCCTTGATACCAACGATAGATGTATAATAACCATCTCTTCTAATCAAAAGCTCATTGCAATCAGGGCAATAGGTGTTTGAGGTGTTGGGAATGTAAGCATTGCCGATGTAAACATATTTCAGTTTTCTTTTAGCCAGAAGAAAAGCCTTCTGTAAAGTCTGTAAAGGGGTGGCGGGGATGCTCATTTTGTGTGCAGGAAAATATCGGGAGAAATGAAGTGGTATTCTATCGCTCAAACCCGCCACGAAATCGACTAACCTCTGAATTTGATCTTCAGAATCGTTCATGCCGGTAATTATCAAATTGGTAATCTCAATATGAGTTTTTTGTTTGTAGGACAATTCAATAGCCTTTAAAATGAAGGGAAGTTTAGCCTTACAATTTTTCTTATAGAAATCCTCATCCATGGATTTGAGGTCTACATTCATGGCATCAATATATGGCAATAGTTCCAAAAGAGGCTGTTCGTGAACGTATCCATTGGTGACCAGCACATTGGTTAAGTTTTTCTCTTTAGCTATCTTGGCG
>JALHUP010000269.1 GCA_022866585.1 Candidatus Zixiibacteriota bacterium
CACAACGAAATCTGGTTCAATCTCTGGTGGTAAGATCGTTAAAATTTCATACAAAGATGTAGATTTTTGCCTTTTGGATGGGATAAAGAGTGCTGATCTCAAGATGCATTCGCAATTTGATTCGGGATTTATGTGGGAAGAACTCAAGAATTGTGAAGTTCTGGTGATCTCCGAGTTAGGAGATTATGCGGACACGAAGGAATTAATCGAAAGGATCAAACCTCAGAAAATTATCTTCACACGCCATTATTTTCGCTATCAAAAAGACAAAATTCCAACCCTCATGGCACTTGAATTTCCCCGAATTGAGTATCATCGAACCCTCGAAAATGGAGCCATAATCTGCAAAACCGATGGGGAAAAGTTAGATTTTGACTTCACCATTCGTGCTGAATCCATAAATTACCGAGTTACGCGTAAACAATAAAAAATCTTTTCCCATAAGCGGGCAGACGACCGCTTCCAGCGGAAACTAAACCAACAAGAAAAAGGAGTTCGGCAACAGCCCCAAATAGTGCGTAAATGTTGAACAAGCACAAAAAAAAACTTGACAGACTTGGTTTGGTGGGTATATTGGATCATCAAAGAAAGCGGGGGGGTCTAGGTAAACAATCCCAGTAAACATCTCACAGTAAGAAGGAGGTGAAAAATGATGAAGCGCAATATTGCGTATTTGTGTATCCTGACTTTGCTGGCCGGACTGTTGGTGCTTGTGGGAGCAGGAGTATTACAATCCGCTTCCCCACCTAAAGCCACGGGCGGAATTGGATTTACCAGGAACAACGACCAAGGAGAGAGAATCCGGTGTTGGGCCGAGTTCGAGGCGAAAGCGACCTCCGATAATTCAGCCAAGGGCTGGCTTAAATATCATGACGTCGAGGGACTTCGGTTCCGTGTGGATGTCCAATGCATAACTGTATTCAGTGATAAAGACCTGGCATTGTTCTCTGGACCTATAGTCTTTGCAACTGACACTACCTGGATGGGTCAGTGGCTTCTACTCGCAGTGCGTGACGGTGGCACACCTGGCGTGAAAGGCGACACGATTTGGGGCGAATTCTACCGTTACGATCCAGGGTGTTATAACTTCCCCCCTGGTGAAGCGACTCCCGTGGAGAGCGGTAATCTGGTAGTTCACTAACACATTAGTGCATAGGCTCCCCCACCCTCTCCTTTTTGCGGGAGCCACGTTTTTATCTCAAGGGCCCTCCCTATCGGTGGAGGGCCTTTTTATTTTTGTCGCCTGACCCCGGAATTATAGGTCAATCATGTCGAAGACTGCTTGACAATCTGACTGATTATCTAAACTGTATAACAGGTTTAATTTCGCTGACCAGCCCAGTCTCCTCATCGAAGATGAACATATATAACCCCACGTGAAGCTCTTCTTCTCTTACCTTCTCAAAAACTCCCTTTATATCTTTGAGTGAGCCGGTGAGGGCAGTGATCAACTCCGGGGTCTTTGAATCTCTTGTTTCTCCAAACTGGGTAAGGTTCCAGCCGTTTTCAAGAGTGAATTTGGTATCAACTGAGCCTATCCCTGATTTCACCTTTATGGCATATTGCTCATTCTTATTGGGGAGCCAGACGATGGAAGCTTGCAAGCTTCCAGAAGTATCTTTGGTTACCCAGAGATAAGGGTGAGGTCCGTAAAATCTGATCCCTTCTTCGTATGGATTTTGAGGGGTGATTTTTACGATTCTCACTCCGGCACAGCCTGAGATAAAAAACAGCAAGATGGTTAGGAAACAAAACCTTTTCATCATTGCTTCTCCTCCTTAATAAGAAGTTTGGATAGAGGCCAGTCCTGTCCCAAGATAAATTTATTCGCCAACAAAAGAGTCCTCAAAACTCCACCCGTCCTTCAATGGCATTAGCCAAGGTCACCTGATCGGCATATTCTAAATCGCCGCCGGCAGGAAGACCCCGGGCTATGCGGGTAACTTTTATGCCCAGAGGTTTTATCAGTTTGGCAATGTAGATGGCTGTAGCTTCTCCTTCGGTATTGGGATTGGTAGCTAAGATCACTTCTTTCACTTCCTTCTCCTTCAGTCTTAAGAGAAGTTCCTTAATCTTTAAATCATCAGGTCCAACCCCATCCAAAGGAGACAACACTCCTCCTAACACATGAAAGAGCCCATTGTATTGCTCAGTTTTCTCCAGAGCCACCACATCATTTGCCTCCTCCACCACGCAGATTATAGATCGATCCCTTTTTTCATCCTTGCACACAACACAAGGGTCTTCCTCAGTTATATTGAAACAGATCGAACAATATTTAACCTTCTCCTTTACGTCGAGGATGGCTTTTGCCAGAGTTTCTGCTTCCTCTTTTCTCTCTTTTAGGATATAAAAAGCCATCCTCTGGGCGGTCTTTTTGCCTATTCCCGGAAACTTGGAGAATTCTTCAATGAGCTTTTCTAATGAATCAATCATTACTCTTCTTGAGTAGAATATTCAGCTTTCAAACCTATTATAACTAAAACGGCAGTCCCGGAATCTTCAGACCCCCGGTCAGCTTTGCCATATCCTCTGCCTGAAGCTCAGCCGCTTTCTCTCGGGCTTGGTTGACCGCGGCTACGATCAGATCTTCCAACATCTCCACATCGTCCTTGTTGACCACCTCCGGGTCGATCTTTACCTCCAAAATCTCTTGCTTCCCATTAGCTACCACCTTCACCATTCCTCCGCCTGCTGTTCCCTCCACAGTTTTGTTGGCTAATTCCTCTTGTATTCTCTCCATCTCCTGTTGAATTTTTTGCATCTGCTTCATCATATTCCCAAAGCCTTTTGCCATTTTCTTCTCCTTTAATTTGTAGTAAACGGCAAGAATAAGTTATCGTCTCTTCAACTGAACTTGTTCAAACTCTTTCACCCCTCACCCTGACCCCTCGTATGAGTGCATATGCATCTCCCACAAGGGGAGAGGGAACTTGAGGCTACTTTCTTCCTTGGGGAGAGAAATTGACTTTTTTGTCTCCCCTCCCTTGAGACAGTGTCATAATTGTGTTTTGAGGTTGTAGCCGTCCATGTGGACGTAAGATATTGGAATTCAACATCTCGATTTCGCCCCGCTAAGCGGGGCGGCTACAAAAACCAAAATTCTGACACACCCTCCTTGATGGGAGGGGATATAGGGGAGGGTGAATTTGTTTAAGTCGTTTACCATAGGAAAAACTATCCTTTTAAATTATCTCCCCTTCGAAGGTATCCATGATGGTTTTTATCAAAGGGTCTTTTTTTGCCGCCTCGCTTAAGTTGAGTTGATCTTTATGATATGTTGAATTGTTCTGTCCGCCTAAAGAAGTGGTCTTC
>JALHUP010000270.1 GCA_022866585.1 Candidatus Zixiibacteriota bacterium
ATTTTTGTCAAGCAAAAAAGTGAAATTTTTCGCCCGGCAGGTGTGTTACACATATTGTTGATGATTCACTTCCCCTCTTTTTTTTAGGTCCTTGCGATCATTTGATGGATTTGAGGGTAATGTCGTAGATCTGAATAGGGGCTTCTTTAGATTTCCCAAGTGATCGGTGAACCATCTATTCCCCTTTCCTGTGGATGGTCAAAAAATCGACTCTCACATCATCTAAAAACCCGGAGATGATTTTGGCTTCCCTCCCGGTGTAGCGTTTATGGAAATATTTGGCAAAAGGAGCGGTGCGAGAGGGGATTTCCCTTTCGGGGATGCCGTAATATTGACCGTTGGAAATCTGAGCAATCCTCATTCCCAACTTGGTCCCGCTGTAAAGTCTCCCCTCTCTGCTCTTCCCGTGGGCTGGATTTATGACCACGATGGGGATTTTTTCTCTTCTAAAATCTTTGGAAACCTTCAGTGTCTCCAGGTAGGCAGGTTCCTCTAACAGATCGGCATACTTATGAGTAAGTGGCTCAGGAAAACAGTCACTGATAAGAATGGCAAAGGGTATGAAGTTAGGTGACCTTCTTTTTTCCTGTTTAAAAACCTGCAAAGCTTTTCTTAGCCCATCGGCTAAAGGGGTGAAACCTAAAGGGGTAAGACGGGCTAAATTACCCAAAGCTACTCTCAAATTGTTGGTAGGATGGTTCATAATCCGAGCAGAATTCTTCTGAAAAGCGATCACCCCCAAGCGATCCCTGTTTCTGTAAGCATCGCGATAGACAAGGGAGAGAGCCCTAGAGACCGCGGGAAGGAAATGATAGGTGGAGAAACTGGCATCAGCGATCAGAATAAGAGTAACCGAGCTTCTTCCTTGCCTGACCCAAATTCGGAGATCAGAAGGATGCACTTTGATTTTTGGCCTCCCTTCTCTTTTTCCCCGATTCACCAAACTCGTAATTATGCTGGGAAGAAGGGCTATATTTTCTTTGGGAGTAGCTTTTGGTTTCTGATAACTGGTGGATCTTCCCCGGGTGGATGTGGTCAGGCTGGTTGCCCGCTTGCCCGCAAACTGTCTTGTTTTTCGAGGCGGGGCTTTCTTGGAAAGTCTAATTTTCCATCGGTCAAAATATGAAGTCAAAGTCCGCGACACCTGTTTGAGATTAACCAATGGGACTTTAGCGATGAATTGTTTTAAGGAGGGTTTTGAAGGGGACTTTCTACTCGATGGGATTATGATTTTTTTTTTACTGTGTGGTCTTTAGCAGAGGTAGTGATATTTCCCGCATTGGAGGCCAACATTCCAGCACCAGCTTTTTCGCTTGATAGACTTCTCCATTTCTGGCAGCTCTCCTCAAAGGCATCTTCAATCTCCTTTTCGGTAGCGGGAGGCTCAAGACCACCATCGCGGGTGCGATGGGAAAGCGCCAGATACGAGGATTTCAAGATGTCACCTTTTTCTACAACAGTTCTGTTATCTAAAGCGGCTACCGCACAGGCCGTTTTAGTAATCACTATATCAGGGCGTTGTCCATCTATCTTTAGTTTAACACAAATGGAAGCTACAATCTGGTAAATCTGTTCTGGAATTTCAACCTGGGGGAGGAGGGCACGAGCATTTGCTATTTTCTTTTTTAGCTTCTCCTCCTCTTCTTTGAACCTCTTTTTAAAGGCTTGCGGGTCTTTTTCAAAAAGAAGGTTGTTTTTGATTATCTCTACTCTTGCCTCTTCGGCATCGACCGTTTTAATCAAAGCCGAAAGAGGAAATCGGTCCAGAATCTGCGGGCGAAGCTCCCCTTCTTCGGGATTCATCGTGCCCACAAACACGAAGCGGGTCGGATGGGTGATAGAGAATCCCTCCCGCTCGATGGTATTCCATCCTAAGGCTGTGGCATCCAGAAGATCGTCGGTGATATGGTCTGGAAGCAGATTGATTTCGTCCACGTATAGGATATTCTGATTGGCTTGGGCTAACAAACCCGGCTGGAGTGCTTTTTCGCCTTCTTTTAAGATTTTCTCCACGTCAATGGAGCCAATCAATCTATCCTCGGTAATGCTTAAAGGAAGATTGATCACTTCCATTTTCAGCTCTTTTTTGGAGACGTTCTCCCCTTTTTCAAACCGCGATCTGCATGATTCGCACCTATTGGTCGGATCTTGAAAAGAGCACTTGAAAGGACAGTCGGCAACCACCTCCACCGGCGGCAGAATGTCGGTGAGAGCATAGACTGCAGTGCTTTTCCCCGTCCCTTTGGCGCCTCTAATCAAAAGACCCCCGATTCGCGGATTCACCACGTTCAAAAGAAGACCTAACTTGAGATCATCTTGCCCTATGATAGCGCCGAAGGGTAATGTGAAATCTCCCCGTTTTGCCACGTCTTATTCCTCTTCGTGACTTGCTTATGCACTAACCTTTTTTCATAAAGCTATAATATATCACTAACAAAACAAAGTTATAAATTCTATATGTAAAAGTCAACCAAATTCTGGCCGATTTAAATAGATGCCAAATGCAAATCATATGCAACTCGTTTTGTTGTAACGGACATGGTGTCCGTTACCAACGAGAGAACAGCGGGATTCTATTAAATCAAAAAACTTTCCACTCTTGCAAAGGGCAGAAAAAAATATTATTACTTTCCGGAAGGGGGATCCCGGTGTTAAGGAACAGTAACTTTAGTAACGAAGCCTATTTTAGTAGCAACATTTTCTTTGTTTGAGTGGATCCTTCAGCCTGCAATTGATAAAAGTAAATTCCACTGGATACAATATTACCTTTGTCGTCCGTTGCATCCCAATCGAAAGATTTGTATCCGGGCATCTGATACTCATCTACCAGCGTTTTGACTCGCTTCCCTAATAGATCATAAATTGTCAACTTAGTTCCACTTGCCACTGACAGAATATAGTTAATATTAGTTTTCAAATTAAATGGATTGGGATAATTTTGAGCCAAAA
>JALHUP010000271.1 GCA_022866585.1 Candidatus Zixiibacteriota bacterium
AGATACATGGTGAGAATCCAGGAGATGAGGCAAGCTAACAGGATCGTGGAGCAGGCGCTTGAGTCCATACCCGAAGGAGAGATAAAGACCAAAACGCCCACAGTTTTCAGACCTCCCAAAGGCGAGGTTTATGCCCGGATCGAATCGACCAGAGGAGAGATGGGTTTTTATATCGTCTCCGATGGCTCCACCATACCATATAGGGTCAAGCTCAGAACCGCATCTTTTTCAAACTTAGCAGTCCTCCCCTTAATGAGTCGGGGATGGAAGATTGCTGATATTGTGGCTATTTTTGCTAGTCTGGATGTGATCATGCCGGACGTGGATCGGTAAAAGAGTTTTTTCCAGCGAGCTGTCAGATTCCCTGATCTGACAGTGAATTCTTTATTCGGTGTCGGAGCAGGGTTCTGACACCTCCTAAAACAGAATAGTTGAGGGAGAGCATTTGTTCGAAGTAGATAACGTTTTCAAAGCAATATATAACTGGTTAGATAAACTTTTTACCAATTGGGGCATTCCCCATTTTTGGCTGGATCTTCTCTCAATGTTGTTGGTCTTTGGAGCTATCATAGGCTTTATCACCTTGGCGGCTTTGTTTCTGGTCTGGTGGGAAAGGAAAGTCTCCGCACACATGCAGGTCAGATTCGGTCCCATGCGAACCGGCTGGCACGGATGGAGACAGAGCATAATCGATGCAATAAAATTAATCATGAAGGAGGACATAGTTCCCACCAAGGTGGATAAAGCAGTCTTTGTGGTAGCACCGATTGTGGTCTTCGTTTCAGCTTTAATGGTTTATGTATGTATTCCTTTCGGAAGGGGAATGATCGTCAAAGACCTCAATATTGGGATTTTATATATTTTAGCTATTACCACTTTCACCGTAGTCGGTCTTTTGATGGCGGGATTCGGGTCGAACAATAAGTATTCCCTTTTAGGAGGATTAAGGTCTGCCGCTCAGATCGTAAGTTATGAAGTTCCTCTGACTTTATCTGTCTTGGGTGTGGTGTTGTTAGCCCAGTCGCTCTCTATGGTCGAGATCGTGACTACCCAGGCGCATTTTTGGGAATGGTTTATTTTCAGACAGCCAGTTGGATTTTTGGTATACTTAACCGCGGCCGTGGCGGAGGTAAATCGAACGCCTTTTGATATCCCGGAAGCAGAGCAGGAATTGGTAGCCGGCTACAACGTCGAATACAGTGGAATGAAATTCGCTATGTTTTTCTTTGCCGAATATGCTAATCTTTTTACCATAAGCGCTGTAACCACCACCCTCTTTTTAGGAGGATGGAATGGTCCCTTTCTGCCGTCCTGGATCTGGTTTTTGGGTAAAACCTTCTTCGTAATTTTAGTGATCATGTGGTTCCGGTGGACCTATCCTCGGATAAGGGTGGATCAATTGATGGGCTTCGCCTGGAAATTTTTACTTCCTCTGGCATTTTTGAATCTAATTGTAACTGGACTTTTGGCTTAAGTTATGAGATTAGTCAAAACAGTATACTTGGGTATATATAACCTGATTCTGGGTTTGATAGTAACAGTGAAACATATGGGAAAACATGCCATCACTTTGCAGTATCCCAAAGAGAGATGGACCATGCCGGAAAGATCCAGAGGCTGTGTAGTTTTGATGACGGATCCCGGGACCGGAAAACTAAAATGCACCGCTTGCACCCTATGTTATAAAATCTGTCCCAACAATGCCATCAAAATCACCTCCATCAAGGATGAAACCGGAAAGAGAGTTCCGGACGTCTTTGAGGTGGACGTTGGAATTTGTATCTATTGTGGATTGTGTGAAGAAACTTGTCCGGTGGAGGGCAAAGCCATTAAATTGGTGCCCAGATACGAGTTTTCAGTTTATGATAAAAAGGAATTGATCTACAATAAAGAGAAATTAGCAGAGATAGGAAAGGAGTATCAATAAATACTTTAATGTTAGGGCGGGGGTTCAACCCCCGCCCCAACAAAGTAAGGTGCTATAATTCGGCGGGCTAAGAGCCCGCCCTACGCAGGCGGAATATTAAATGACAATGACTTAGTACCGTGTAGGCGGGGCTCCCAGCCCCGCAGAAATGACCTTTACAGAACTTTTTTTGGACATGCTGGACGTACCAGCTGAGAAAACCTGAGAACTAAACAAAAGGGAATCGGAATTGTTAACCGGAGTTCCAGAGGCCATATTTTACATATTAGCCGCCACAATCATCGGCTCTGCGGTGATGGTGGTCAGCTTGAAGAACATTTTTCATTCGGCTCTGTTTTTGGTATTGTGTTTTTTCAGTGTGGCAGGGATTTATATTCTTTTGGATGCGGAATTCTTGGCGGCGGTTCAGATTTTAATCTATGTAGGAGCGATCACAGTCCTGATAATTTTTGCCATTATGTTGACCCATAAGCTTTATAGTGCCAAAATCAGGCAATCCAACGAACAGGTTATTCCCGGACTGATCATCGTGGGCACATTACTTGTAGCTACCTTATTTGCATTAAGCAAG
>JALHUP010000272.1 GCA_022866585.1 Candidatus Zixiibacteriota bacterium
TACTTGCAGGAACTCCTGGAAAGATAACTCCCCAAAAGATCCCTGTAGATCAGATTGTCCCATCTTCGCCCACGCCCCTAACTGGCGACAAGGGCTTCTGCACGATTCAAAGCGACAATGACACCTCAGCGTATTATATCGGTTCTTTTGGAGCAGGTGACGGGGTCGCATTATACATGGATCCAGCAACCTGCGGAGTACAAGTCCCTTATCCCTTTAAGGTCACGGATGTGCATTTTTACCTTTTAGACTTCACGGGCGCTGTTTGGCCTGTGGAGATTCAGGTAAATATAAAGGATTTAATTCAGGGATATAAATGTAATGGTCCTAATGGTCCCGGAAATATTTTGTGTTCCCAGACTTATACCATTCCCATCGATTCGGCTTATCCTATTATGATTCATCTCGATTTAGATTCGCTTTGTTGTGTATATGCCCCCTTCTTTCTGGAGATTATATATGGTGGGACGAGTTCGCCGTATCCCAGCCTGGTGCTCACTAACGGGAACACAAACCCCACCGATACGTGTGACGCTTGGGTTCTTTGGGGAGGAAGTTATCAGGAGTGGTATGTATTTTTCGGCTTAGGAATTGGATACCCGATGATGCGGATAACCGGGTATACGAACTCTATGGACTGCGACCCCTGTTGGTATTGGAAGCCTGACCGCCCAAGCCAGGAATTTCCCGCACCCAGCGGAATGCCTGATTTCGGACAATATCAGTTTGGTCCGTCTGATTCCATAGGGTTATGTGGTCCCACCGCAGTGGCGAACTGCTTGTGGTGGTTCAATGCGGTGCCACCCGGGGTAAGTCCTGATAGTCTGATTCGACTTCTGTCCACCTATTTTCACACCCATCCCGACAGTGGAACTTATGTGGATTCGATCAAAAGTGGATTAGATCGTTACTTCAGTGATTATCCTGGATTCAACCTTTACGCACATGTTTTTACCATGCCCCAATTCCGCGAGATGGAGGATTCGCTGAAAAAATCGCAAGACATAATCCTTCTTTTGGGCTTCTGGCAACTGTTTCCGATTAAAGATGTACCCCCGTGGTCTCGCTTTGGCGGACACTATGTCACCATGGCTGGAGTTTGCTCTGAATCCGCATGGGTAGCCTTAAGCGATCCAGCCTGGGATATGGCAGAGAGTGGACATCCGGGCAGGGTCCGACCCCCGGGACATCCGTCGCATATGGACGGTGATACTCTCCATAATTATCCGCAATATGTCTCACATGATATTTACCAAGCCATTTTGCAGGCTGAAAGCCCGGGCGGTTTTTGGGAGATAGATAACTATTATTATTTGCCTGATAAAGTGATCGCCTGGTCCCAAGGTCAGAATTTCCAACCAGAACAGCTGTCATATTACAATCCCTATATGCCAAGTGCAGATGTATACACTGAAGTTGAATATGCCATCATGATCTGTCCCAAACCTACGGCAGTAGAGGAGGAGGAAGAAGAAGGTTCGATAACTCCGAAGGATTTCGAGCTTTACCAGAGTTATCCCAATCCGTTTAATAACCAAACCATCATCAAATATGATCTCCTCAAGCCTTGCCAGGTAACTTTGACCATTTACAATATTCTGGGGCAGAAGGTCAAAACGCTGGTTGAGGGATATCAGGAGGCAGGAACCAAGATCATAAATTGGGACGGAAAGGATGAAAAAGACAAGGACTTAGCCAGCGGAATTTATTTCTATCAGCTGAGAGCGGGGGAGGTTACGCAAACCAAACGAATGGTCCTGCTAAAATAGTCTATTTGGAGTATTAAGCTTTAGGGCTTGTTGAAATAACTTCCCTCCCTCGATGGGAGGGATCAAGGGAGGGTGAAAAGTGATGATTTATCAACATTTTCACCCCCACCTTTATCCTCCCCCATCAAGAGGGATGAGTTTTTCAACAGCCCCTTCAACCCTGGCCCCAATAGAAGGGTAGCTACTGTTGGGAAAGGAGTTTAACCCCTGCCCCAACAGGACATAAACAGTTGTACAAAAAATTATCTTGATATTCTTTGATGCTGGAGTTACATTACTCCAGCATTTTTTTTAAGGAGTAGCCCTCTCATTTCTCTCCCCACTAGGGAGAGGGAAATTTACGAAGTCCCCTCTCCCCTTGGGGGAGATTGAGCGAAGCGAAATCCGAAGGAGGGAAGGGTGAGGGGGTAGGCAAGCTTATCGAAGATGCATACACATTTTTTTCATTTGGATTAATTTCGATCTAAGAATCTTTTGCTTTATGTTAGAATTAGATCCAAAACTCTGCGGACATTGTGGCGGATGCGTAGCAGTATGCCCTTACGGAGCTTTGGAGCTTTTCGTTTCTGGACTTTTGATCAGACCGGAATTGTGCACACTTTGTCAAAACTGCATAATTTTCTGCCCGGTGGGAGCACTAAATATAACATCTCTGGAGTGTCCCGCTTTAGCGGGACCGGAATTTGTTTAGATACAAAAACATTTATTTGGTTCACCTGAAGGGACTGTTGAAAAAGTGGTTTTTGGAGTGCAAAAGCTTGTCCGAAGGATCCCGCTTCGCGGGGCTTTTGCGTTTTTTTGAAATCTAAATGTCCTTTTGTCCCAATTATTTAGTTTCTAAGAAAAATCGCACCAGCAAGCTGGTGCACTCCCTTTCGAGGTTTTTCAACACGCCCTGAAGGTGAACACTCCAATTTTTATGAGCAAAAAATACGATTGTATCGTAGTCGGAGCTGGTCCTGCCGGTTCAATGGCTGGAAAGGTTCTGGCTGAAAATGGGGTGAATGTTTTGGTTTTGGAAAAGGATCCGGAGGTTGGTTCTCCATTATCCTGTGCCGAAGCCATCAGCTTTTCAGGATTAACCAGCTTCGTTCCGGTCGACCCGGAATGGATCAGCACCCAAATTCACAAGATACTTGTAGTCAGTCCATCCAATATAAGAATGAAGCTTCATCACCCTAATGCGGGGTTCATTTTGAATAGAAGATTATTTGATAAAAAGTTAGCTGAAAAAGCCGCTTCTTCCGGGGCTTGTGTGAAGGTGAATGCCCAGGCGATTGGGCTTTTGAAAAACAAAAGGGGGAACTTCTGCGGAGTTATGGTGCTGGAGAACGGGAAGGAAAAAGAATACGAAGCCAAGGTGATAATCGGAGCGGATGGCGTGGAGTCATATGTGTCCCGATGGGCAGGGATGGATTTTTCTTTGGGATTGGACCAAATAGAATCATGTGCCCAGTATCTCTTGGCAGACGTGAAGGTGGAGTCCGATTGCGTGGAGTTTCATTCAGGGCAATCCTTAGCCCCCGGAGGCTATACCTGGGTTTTCCCTAAAGGTGATAGCCATGCAAATGTCGGCATAGCAGTAACACCTGACCTCACATCCAAAAGGAAGGCAAAAGAATATTTAGATGGTTTTGTGCAAAAAAGATTCTCTAACTTCAAAATAATAGAATCGATGATGGGGGGAGTTCCTTGTTTTGATCGAAACAAAAATTTAGTTAAGGAGAATATCCTTCTGGTGGGAGATGCCGGAAGGGTAGTGGATTCACTTTCCGGGGCGGGAATCTACAATGCTTTGCTTTCCGGGAAGATCGCCGGAGCGGTGGTGAGCCAGTATGTCAGAGATGGAAAGTTATCCGTTTCATTTCTCAAAAAGTATTATGAGGAGCTGATGCGGGCCAAAGGGAGATTGTTGCGGTTTTATTCTCTCTGTCGGGCGATATTTTTGAAGATGACCGATGAGGATTTCGATGCGGTCATTTTGTTTTTGAAAAAATATCTGGATAACCAGGTGGTCACCGGAATAGAACCTATCCCTCTGGTAAAAACCATTTTGAGATCTAATCCCAAGCTTTTATTTTTGCTGAGACACTTAGTCTGGTGATAAACCCTCCCCCTTGATGGGGAAGGGCGAGGGTGGGGGTGATCAAGAATTGGACGATTTATTTCGTGTATACCAGCGATTAAAGGACAACCAACGAAATAAACTACTGAGTGACGCCTTGGGGAGTGCCAGAGGTTTTTCGATTCACCAATTTAGTCAATCGGGATTTGACCCGTGAGGCTTGATTCTTGTGAATAACCCTTTTTCTAGCGGCTTTGTCCAGAAGGGAGGTTGTCTTTTTCAATTCCTTTTCATCAAAAGAGGTTTCTACCTTTTTGACAGACGTCTTTATCTGAGACTTAATGGCTCGATTTCTTATGTTCGCCGCTTGGCTTTGTCTCAACCTTTTCTCTGCCGATTTATGAGTAGGCAAATCTAACTCCTTAATTTTAGGTTACAAGTTACGCAACGCTGTTTGAATATAAATCTGAAATCTATTTTGTCAAGTTAAAAACAAATTGTGTTTTAAAAAAATGGATGATTCTTCTTCAGGAGAAAGGTAATTATTGGGGCGATAACTTTGGCACAAAAATCAGACGATTCCCCTTGTAGTTGCCCAATTTATTGGGCTTTACATACTGCCCGATAAATCGTGCAACTACATTTCTATGAGCTTTTTCGGAGATTTTATAATGCCAGAAACGGTTTTGTTAAAAGATCAGGACAAGATTGCTAAATCCACCGGGATCGTAAGCTCCGCTACTTTCCTCTCTCGGGTTCTGGGTTTGGTAAGGGAACAGGTGTTTGCCTTTCTTTTTGGAGCAGGCTATGCAACCGACGCTTTTGTCGCCGCCTTTCGTATACCAAACCTATTAAGAGATTTATTCGCCGAAGGAGCTCTCTCCTCCGCCTTCATTCCGGTCTTCACCGATTATGTAACCAACCAGGGAAAAGAAAAAGCCTGGGAATTAGCCAACTTAGTGCTTAATTTACTTTTGGTTACTTTATGTTTAATAATAATCTTGGGAGTTATTCTTTCCCCCTACATCGTTGGTGTGATCGCTCCCGGATTTGGCAAAGTGGCGGGCAAACAGGAATTGACCACTCTTTTGTCCCGAATCATGTTTCCCTTTTTGCTTCTGGTCGCCTTGGCCGCTTTAGTAATGGGGATATTGAATACCTTCAGGCATTTTGGCATTCCGGCTGTGGCACCCACCTTGTTCAATTTGGGAATGATCATAGGGGGTCTTTTCCTCTCTCCTTTTTTTGATCCGCCCATCATCGGGATGGCTATTGGTGTCCTTTTAGGAGGATTTGGACAATTAGCCATTCAACTACCTTCTTTGAGAAAAATAGGTTTCAGATACCATTTCACCTTAAATCTTCGACATCCCGGCGTGAAAAGGATTTTGATTTTAATGGTTCCCGCAACTTTAGGTTTGGCTTCCACTCAGATCAATATCTTTGTGAATACTCTAATTGGGTCTTTATTGCCCCAGGGATCTGTCTCTTATCTTAATTATAGTTTCAGGTTGATGCAATTTCCCATCGGAGTCTTCGGCGTGGCAGTGGCGACGGTGACCTTTCCGATAGTTTCCGCCTTTGCGGCAAAAAAGCAAATGGACCGGCTTCTTTCCACTTTCACCTCTTCTTTAAAATTGGTCTTTTTTCTGACTATACCTTCAGCCCTCTTTTTGGCGGTAGCCTCTCAGCCGGTCATCTCGGTCTTATTCCAGCACGGAAGATTCACTTTTTTGGACACCATCGCCACCTCTCAGGCTTTACTATTTTATTGCATAGGACTTTTCGCCTACTCCTCGGTTAGATTGACCGCCTCCACATTTTATTCCATGGGTGATACAAAAACGCCAGTTAAGACCAGTGCGGTGGCAGTGGGCGTCAATATTGTTTTGAATCTTCTCTTGATGCATCCTTTGGGATTCAGAGGATTGGCATTATCGGCGTCGATTGCCGCTATTGTGAATCTGTTTTTTCTTCTTACAATTTTAGATAAAAAGATTGGTCCTTTGGATCGAAAAGATATTTCTGAAACATTTTTTAAAATATTGACCTCAGCTTTCTTCATGGGGCTAATTCTTTGGATTTACTTGAAGTTTTTCGGCTTGGATTTAAGCACAGCTGGATTAGTCCAAAAAATCCTGAGCTTGGCAATCACTATGATTTTAGGATTGGCAACCTATTTTGCCTTCTCCTACATCTTAAGAGTAAAAGAGCTTGACCGCATCCTGGAGCTTTTGAAGATAAGTAAAAAGAAAGAATAGAGATTCAAAACCTAAGATTTGAGAAGCTTATTTTTTCAAATGGCTTTTGTTAAATAATCGTTGACGAAAGAGGATTTTTTGTTATGATTTATTATATGAAAGTGCTTAAAGTTGAACAACATCCCGTAGCGGAGGCTTCATGCCTCCGCACAGAGCTGTAAAGGCTCTGCTACGCATTACAAGTTTGCAATAAGGCAAAAGAATTTTTCCGATGGAACATAAAGTTCTGCAAAAGTATGCAATTTCCATGAAAGTAAAAGATATAAAGGAAAGAGCTGAACAGGCGTATAGGTTATTGCAAAAGTGCAGGGTTTGTCCTCGAAGATGTGGGGTGGATCGGCTAAATGGGGAAAGGGGATTCTGCAGGGTAGGGAAGAATCCAATGATCTCAAGCGGCAATGTGCATTTCGGGGAGGAACCTCCAATATCTGGAACCAGAGGCTCGGGAACCATCTTTTTCACTGGCTGCAATTTGAGATGTATCTATTGCCAGAATTTTCCCATCAGTCAACTGGGTCATGGATTGGAGATGACCACCAAAGATCTGGCGGAGAGAATGATTTCCCTTCAGTCCCGAGGATGCCATAACATAAATTTTGTGACCCCCACCCATTTTGTTCCCCAAATCTTGGAAGCCTTGTCTTTTGCCTGGGAGATGGGTTTTGACCTCCATTTGGTTTATAACAGCTCCGGATACGATTCGATTGAAGCTTTGAGACTATTAGACGGGATAATCGACGTATATCTTCCGGATATGCGCTATTCGGATAATCGGGCAGCAAAAAGGCTATCTTCTGTCGAAGATTATGTGGAGATTAACCGAGAAGCCATAAGAGAGATGTATAGGCAGGTGGGGAATTTAGTCACCGATGAAGATGGCCTAGCCAAAAAGGGACTTTTGATTCGACACTTGATCCTTCCCAATGACCTGGCGGGAAGCAAAAAAACTTTTAGATTCATAAAGGAGGAAATTTCTGCCCAAGTTTATGTGAGTTTGATGGGACAATATTTTCCCAGCTTTAAGGCGAAAGAAGACGTATCAATAAAGAGAAAAATCACCCATGAGGAATATGAACAAGCAAAAGAGAGTTTTTTTGAGTCTGGCTTGACTTTAGGCTGGATGCAAGAAGATTAAAATTCGGGGAGTGAAAGATTTTGAGAAACAAATTTCAGATCATTTTGATTTTATCCCTGTTTTTCCTTAGCTGCACTTACTACAACACTTTTTATAACGCCAGGAAGAGTTTCAAAGAAGGCGAAAATATGCAGAAGGGTTTGGCTTCAGGGGTAAAGAGCACCGGAGCGAATCAAAAATATGAAGACGCCATTAAGAAAGCTTCCAAAGTCTTGATCTTTCATCCCAAAAGCAAGTGGGCCGATGACGCTCTGTTTTTGATCGGGAGGGCTTACTACAATATGGGGGAATACGCCAAAGCCCAAAGGAAATTTGAGGAGCTTTTGACCAGCTTTCCCAAAAGTAAATTTGTGGATGATTGCCATTATTACGTCAGCTTGTGCCAGTACAAATCTGGAAATGAATTGGATGCGATCCAATCTTTGAAATTGCTCGTCCAGTCAAGTAAAGCTGAAAAGAAGAAAAGGGCTGAAGCGGATTTTCTGTTGGGAGGGATATATTTTGAGAGGGGGGAATATGATGATGCCGTAAGCTATTACCGACACCTGGTGGAAAATTACAGGAAAGACACCCTGGCTGTTTTTGCCCAAGCCCGTATCGGGGAAAGCTTCTGGTTAAAAAAAGATTACGCACAAGCCAAAGAGGCCTTTGCGCAAGTGGAGAAATACAACCCCAAACCAGATAAGCTTTTTGACTCAAAATTTAAAAGTGGAGAATGCTGTTATCTAATGGGAGACCTTGAAGAGGGGATGAAGATCTTCACCGGGTTTTCCAGGGAAACCAAATACGCAGAAAAACTACCCTTAGTTAAGCTGAAAATTACGGAGGGGATCTTGCTTTCAGACAGTACCCAAGAAGCTATCCAAGAGTATGATAAGATCATCAAGGATTATCCTAAGACCGCGCATTCCGCCACGGCACTTTACCAGTTAGGAATAATATATCAAGAGAAATTAGGCGATTTGAAAAAAGCCAAGGAGATGTTTGATAGCTGTAAGGCCGAAAGTCCCCAATCCAAGATAGCTCAAGAGGCTTTAACCAAAAGTGCCAATATTTCTAAGGTGGAGGAGTATCAAAAAGACCTATCTGCCGAGGAGACAGAAAAATCGTGTAAAGCTTTGTTCCTTTTAGCTGAATTCTACTTAGCCCAGATGAATCAGCCCGATTCGGCTTTAGCGGAATATCTGCTTTTGGCGGCTAAGCATCCGGAATCCGAATATGCGCCCCAATCCCTTTATGCGGCCGCCTGGATTTTGGAAAACATTAAAAAAGATACCACCGGGGCTAAAGAGGTCTATGAAAGGATTCTAAAAGACTATCCTGGTTCAGACTATCTCAAGCCAGCCTTAGAATTTCTAAAAGTATCCCCCGACTCCTTGGAGGTTCCCAACCCGGAGAGAAAGTATCTGGAAGCAGAAAGAATGTTATTCGAGTATGAAAAAGTTGATTCAGCCTTAGTTTTGTATAATGGAATAATCCAGGAATTTCCTCAAAGCCTTTATGCTGGCAAAGCCGCTTATGCGATCGCCTGGATAACCGAGCATTATGCCAACCCGGGCGACAGCACCGTGATTTTGGCTTACCAGAAGGTGATAGATCAATACCCCAACTCAGAGTATGCGGAAGCGGCTCGACTTAAGTTAGGGCTTTCTCCCACGATGGGGGCTAAGTCTACTCCACCACCCCAACAACAGAAACCTCCGGAACAACCGGGGCCGGATACTACCCAGGTTGATACTACCCAGGTTGATACGACCTCAAGTTCTGAGTCTTCCATTCCCATGGCACCGGAACCACTCAAACCGGGTGTGTTTGTCTATCCCGAATCGGAAAAGGAGTCAGGCATTAAGGGGAAGGTGGGATTAAAAATCATGATCGATTTTGAAGGCAAAGTGACCGATGCGGTTTTACTCAGTAAGACCAGTAACTATTGGATAGATGAAGCCGCAAAAAAAGCGGCTATGGAAACCACCTTCGATCCCCAAAAAATCGATGCCAAGCTTTTGGGTGGATGGTTTTTATATGATGTGGAGGTGATACCGCCACAAACTGGCCAGGATGGTCACCTCGATCAGACCCATTGACGAAGACCCGTCTGGGATAAACGCATGATCTCTCAATTCACCAGCTTAATCATTTCAAAAGATAAAAAAAGCGAAAAGATATTTAAGCTGACCCTCTCATCTCCCCAAATCTCCCAGAGGGCAAAACCTGGGAATTTCGTTCACATAAAAGTTAGCCCCCACCCCTATCCTCTTTTGAGAAGAGCCTTCAGCGTGCATTACGTGGATAAACAAAAAAGA
>JALHUP010000273.1 GCA_022866585.1 Candidatus Zixiibacteriota bacterium
CTCATACCGGGTCCGAAAAAGGAATTATCCTGCGAAGCTATAAAAGAGTCCGGAAGGGGTAAAAACATAAAGAGAAAAAGGATAAAGCCCAAAAGGATCCAGCCTTGGAAAACTCCCGTGATCGCTCCTCCCACCTTATCCACGTGGCCCAAAGATTTAAGCGAAGCCACCTTGTAAAATAGAGACCCCAGAAGCTTCGCACCCACGTAGACCAAAACGAAGATCACGATGACACTTAAGAAAGCCACCATGATGGTGGAGACCTTCATATGGGATAAAACCCTTTGGGTGGCCCAATCCACATAATTGACTGAAAAGATTATCCCACATACCAGTCCCAAAATGCCCATAATTCCGCTGAAGAGTCCTCTTCTGGAGCCAATGAAAAGTGCCACCAGCAAAAGTCCTAAAAGGACAAAATCAAATGCGTTCATTTTTTCTCCACTCCCCCCCGATCGGAGATCGGGGCAAACAGCTAACAGCAGATAGTAAATTTACATATAAAGTTCTTCTCCCCCGCCTTTGGCGGGGTCGTAATTTTTGATAAGAGAAAGTGTCTTTTTAACTTAGGTGATATGACATCCTGAAAACTCACTCTCTATCCCCTTCTCTTATTAAGAGAGGGGTTCATCCGGCACTTCGTCCTGAGACTCAGTGTCGAAGGAAAGGTCTCACCCTGTAGGGGAACAAGGGGGTGAGTTCAAAGAAATCTGCTGGTTTTCTTAGGGACGTAGAGCATAAAGGATCGCACACACTGGTATGAATGCCTTGCATAAACCTATTCTTTTCCGCCGGAGGCGCCCGCCTGCCATCTGTCGGGCAGGGATCCGCCTATGGCGGAAGCAACTCTTTTGGAGAAGAACCACATATAAAAAGACAACCCCGCCTTGGGCGGGGTAATCTTCCTCAAATTTTTATTTTTGTGAATAAATCTCATGTGCCTAAACGAGCACCCGCACGGGTACACCGAAAAATCATATGCAAAAAATGCGTGTGCACGCATAAGAGCATTTTAATGGTTACTGTGACCTCGACTGAAGTTTGGAGGAGACCAGTTCCCGCACTTTTGTTCCATCCGCCCTTCCTTTGACTTTGGGCATGACGATCTTCATCACCCGGCCTAAATCAGAGGAACTCAAAACACCTGTTTCCTCTATGGCAGAATCTACAATCTGGGAAAGCTCCTCCTCCTCTAATTGCTTGGGCATATATTGCCAGATTATCTCCATCTCCGCCTTTTCGGAAGCAGCCAGATCCTCTCTTCCTCCCTTTTCAAACTGCTCTATGGAGTCCTTGTGCCTTTTAATCGACGAAGACAAAACCGAAATCACCTCTTCATCGGAAAGCTCAGAGCCTTTTTCAATCTCCTTATATCTGATCTCCGACTTCAAAAGCCGGGTCACGCTTAATTTGACTTTATCACCAGCTACTAAAGCTTTCTTCATGTCCTCCGTAATTTTGTCCTTAATGGACTCACCGTGAACGGAACTATCCTCACCAGGCATGAATCAAAATTCCTCTCTTCGCCGATTTTTTCTTCTGGCCGCCGCTTGCTTCCGCTTACGGCGTTCAGATGGCTTCTCAAAATGTTGGTGCTTCCGGATGTCTGCTATGATCCCTGATCTCTCACAAGATTTATTGAACCTGCGCAAAGCCTTCTCGAAGGTCTCATCATCCCGAATTATCACATTGGTCATCTCATCTCAAACCCCCTTTCCTTTTATATATTTTTTC
>JALHUP010000274.1 GCA_022866585.1 Candidatus Zixiibacteriota bacterium
TTACTGAAGGATAAAACCGAGGATAGTTCTTTCTCCTCTTTTAAATCTTTGAATATTTTCTCCGCATCTCTTAAAAATAAGAACGCTTTCTCATATTCCGCGTTCGCGAAGAAAAGTTTTGAGATTGCTAACTGGACTAAACCCTCATGATATTGCGAATCCAACTCCTTAAATACATCTTTAGCCCTGCCTAAATATTGGACTCGATCAAAGAAATCAAAACAGTTAGATTTTCCAGCCTCCAGATAAGTCTTGCCCAGCTCAAACTTCGCACCGATTTGTTCTAAGATGGAGATAGACTTCTCAAAGTTCTCTTTGGCTTTCGTAAGTTCATGTCGAGCAAGCTCGACCACTACACTTCTGGCGGTGTAAATCTGCCCTAATGCCCGATGGATCGCTCCTATCTCAATCTTCTCTCCCAGAGAAGTGGCAACCTTCAAAGCCTTCTCACAAGAAGATAAGGCTTCCCCATATTGTTTTTCTGCAATTTGTAGCTCTGCCAAAAGCCGATAGGTCTGGGAGATCATATCACTTTCAGGCGCAATCTCCTCCATCCTGCTTATGCAATTCATATAATGATTCTTGGCTTTCTCGTAGTTGCCTTGAGCAAATTCCAACTCACCTGAATATTCACTATAAATGGCAAATTCACGGGTGTAGTTGTTTTCAAAGATGATTTTTATAGCTTGCTCATAATACTTGTTAGCTTTTTTAAAATCTCTTCGTAGAGAATATATATAGCCTAAGGACAGCAAGCCATTGCAGAAGCTAACCATGTTACCAATTTCTTCGTGTGTCTTGGTAGCCACTAAGAGATTTGCTTCAGCTAATTTCCAATTACCACTTCGGATGTGAATTCTTCCAAGATTAGCTGAGACTTTTGCTTTTGCCGGTTTGTCTTCTATCTCATCACAATAAGTCATGCATTCGGTCAAGTACTCGACTGCTTTCTGGTATTCTGATTTAATGAAGCAGATCCGTGCCAGTTCGTTATAAGCATCTATTATCCCCTTCTTGTTGCTATCCCGTTTGTAATTAGCTACGGCATCTCTGAATTCGAGTTCCGATCTTTTTAACTCTCCAAGGTCTGAGTAGACAACCCCCCTGAGAAAGTGAATCTGAGCCATCTTCTTATTTTCTGTAGTATTTTTCAAAATATCAAAAGCCTTCTGACTTTCAGCCACAGCCTCGTCATACCTTCCTAATCCCTGAAACGTGACGGATAGCAAGTAACAGAGGAAACCATGCTCTGTGGTAAATTCTTCCGTCAGTTTTCGAGTCTCTAAATCCCGAATTTCAGCCAAAGCTTCTTTGAACTTCTTCTGCTGAATTAAAGACTCTATCTGTTCAATTCCGGAGATTATTTCTGTTGAATACTTTTTTGACTGCCTTGACATTTCTTTTCAAAAATTCCAAAAGAAGGTGAACTATTAATTGTTTTCTGCTTAGGCTCAACTGAAGAGATGCTCCTAATATTAAGTATTAAAATCATGTTATGATTGATCGAAAGTAGTATTACATTATTTGTATATCGGGAAGTGGTATCTTGACCCATAACAAGAGCGTGATCCCACGGATCTCCTTGGAAAATATACCTAGGGTCAGGCTTCGCATAGCTTAAAGCCGTAAAAATTAGAAACAAGATCAGACAAAAAGAGATAAGGATAATTTTCTTTTTCATTTTATTTTCGCCTCCTAAAATGATTTTCATTCCTATACTAAATTTGAACTTATACGTTATCGGGCAATTTTATTTTATGCTGTTTGATCTTGAATCTCAAGGATGATTCAGGGATGCGCAAGGAGGAAGCGGCGGATTTCTTTACCCAGTTGCTCTCCACCAGCGCCCTCAAAATCTGTTGTCGCTCCAATAAAGCCACTCTTTGGTATAGGGAGAGGTTCTGCAAAGTTACGTCTTCTTTGGCTCCAAATTTTTCCGAAAGTATGTCCGAAGCCACAACCGCCTCCCCTCCTTTTATGGCTACCAGTCTTTTGACCTCATTCTCCAGCTCCCGGATGTTGCCGGGCCAGTCGTAGTTGGTGAACAGCTCCATTATGGCGGGGGAAAGTTTAGAAAACCCCGATTCACCCTCGGGTGAATGGGTTTCAATGAAATGATGGATTAGAAGAGGAACATCCTCTTTTCTTTTTCTCAAAGGAGGTAGTTTAACGTAAATGGTATTCAAGCGGAAAAATAAATCTTTACGGAAATGCCCTGTTTCAATCTGATTTTTTACTTCCTGGCTGGTGGAAGAGATAACCCGAATGTCGATCTTTCTTGGCTTGGTATCACCTAAGCGAGTGATCTCTTTATCTTCTAAAGCTCTTAAAAGCTTTATCTGAGTGGTAAGGCTGATTCCGGTTATTTCATCTAAATACAAGGTGCCCCCGTCCGCTTCCTCCAAAAGCCCGTTCTTGTCCTGTGAAGCTCCGGTATAGGCACCTTTCTTATGCCCGAAAAGCTCATTTTCCAAAAGAGTCTCAGGGAAAGCGGCACAGTTTACCGCCACAAACCTTTTGTTTGCTCGATTGCTGTTATAATGGATAGCCTTTGCGATCAGATCTTTCCCTGTGCCGGTTTCACCTTCTAAAAGGATGGAAAGATTGGTATCCTTTACACAAGAAAGCTTCCACAAAAGCTCCAGCATCTCGGAGTTCTGGGTGATGATGCTGGAGAAGGCAGACTTCTCCTTCAACTGTTCTTTTAACTTTAGATTCTCCTCCTCCAATTTCTTATTTTGGATTTCGGTCAATTTCAAAGCGATTATATCCGCAAAAGCTACCGCCAGATTAAGCTCATTTTGTCCGAAGGGTTTCGTAAAAACACCGTTTTGGTCCCGGCTCAAATACAAAATTCCTTTAACCTCTTCTCCTATTTTTAGAGGAATCAGCAAAAGACTGCCAATTTTCATCCCGTTATCGGAAAATTCCGCCTGGGGCGGGAATTTGCCCGTGGTGGAAATGATAGGTTTTGCCAAAGATAGGACCTCACCGTTGGCATGAATTCCACCTAAGTGAGTCTCCGAGACCAGTGTGACCAAGCGGGAGACGATCTGATTAGTCTTCCCGTCTTCAGAAGGATCAAAAGTGGAAGCCACCGAAAACTCTTTTTCTTCTCCATCTTTTAGCAGGACCAAGCCCCGATCAGCTTGGATCCTCTTAGCCAAAATCTCCAAACTTTGATTTACGCCTCCATCTTGGATCCCTTTGTATTCGAATTCAGATGAAAATCTTTTGAAAATGTTGTATTGGTTTTCAAAGGAGAGGCTCTTTTCGGAAAGTGCCTTTTCCACCTTCAGGCGAAAACTGGAGATTTCAGCTAATTTTCCCTCTGCGCTTGGGTCTTCGGTTTCTAATCTCTTGAGCAGGTTTTCAGATCTGTTCAAAAACTCGATGCTCTTGTCATAATCTTCGCTTTCAAACTCAGCCTTAGCCATGGCAAAATCGGTCAAACTCAGATAATAATCGACCTTCAGCTCCTTGAATATCTTTTTTGCCTTTTTTAGAAGTTCTGTCGCATCTGGGGGTTCCAACACCCCCGAATTCCCGGTTGCCAGATAGCTTTTTGCTAATTCAAATTTACTCCCGCTCTTTTCCAAATAACTGATGCTTGAATCAAAATAGTCGGAGGAGAGCTTCTTATTATTCTTCAGAGCGTAGATTTCACCCAAAACCCGATAAACTATTCCCTCCTCTAATTTTTCACTTAAAGATTTTGAGACCTCCAAAGATTTCTGGCAAAAGCTTTCAGCCAGGTCAAGTTTGCCCGTGCTAAGCTGAAGCTGTGCTAATATTCGGTAAGATTGGCAGACGAGACTTCCTTGCGGGGCGATCTCTTCTCCCATACGAATGGCTTTAGAAACATGCCCAAACGCCTCTTCTAAGTTTTTTTGATCTAAAGCCAACTCTGCCGAGTATTCATAATAAATGGCTTTTTCCCGATTCAACTCATTGTTCTGAATGATCCCATACGCCTTCTGGTAAAAATCATGCGCTTGTTTGAAATTTCTTTGTAATTGAGCTATATATCCTAAGGAGAGAAGATTTCGGCAGATGCTGGGTTGGTTTTTCACCATTTCATTCTGCTTGATGCTATCATGAAAATACTTCTGAGCTTTGCTCCAGTCACCTAAAAAAAGATAGATCCTCCCCAGGTTGCCAAGAAACAGTGCCACCGTGGGAAGGTGATTTTTTGTCTTTCTCACCTGATCTATGGCTTCATTCAAGGACTCGATGGCTCGATCGTATTCAGCCTTAATGAAAAATATTTGAGCTAATTTATTTTGAGCATCCGCAAATCCCAATTCATCCCCCACCCGGCGGTAAGAAGCCAAAGCATCCCTAAGCTCGACCTCCCCATCTTTTAAATTTCCCAGGGCAATAAAAATATTGCCCAAGAGATGCTGCACCTGGGCAATATTTTTGTGTCTGGAGGTATATTTAAGAAGCTCGTAAGCTTTTTGGGCCTTTTCCAAACCCTCCTGGTATCGAGCCAGGCCGTAGGAGAGCAGTCCCTCCAGATAATAGAATTCCCCTTCGTGTACGGAGAGCCCTCCCTTTCCTTTCTTCAGTTCCTCTAACTCCGCCTTCGCCTTTTCGAAGTCTTTCTTGGCGACTAAAGACCTAATATGATTGATCCTTCTATCCGGGCTTTCCATTTCTTATGGGCGACTTTTTGCGTAATTAAAAAAATATGAAAACCTTGCCCTGATTTTTGTCCGAAGATTGAATCTGTCCTTTTTCGGTATTTCCGTTTTTGACCTGGGGGGAATGAATTATGATCCACCGCCCAAAACTGTCACAAGGAAATATTAAGACATTAGTTATTTCCGGAGGTTGTGGGGATTGCTTAATAGGTTTATTGTTTAGCTCATCCCAAGGATGTTCCCCAACCGGGTCTTGAGGATTACCTAGTCCTCCAGCATAAACTAAGCTGAAGAAAACCAAAAAGCAAAACAGCACCACCAGACTCAAAATTTTCTTCGCAACAGAAAATCCCGGACCGAAAGAAAACTTTGGATTTGAAGGTCTCATATCGAATTCGCCTCCTTATTATGGTGAATCCTGCCTATGGCGGGACCAAACCATTTGATGTTTAAGGGGAAAGGTAACCTTTTTCATCAGAAAGATCAAATTTTGAACAATTGTTATCATTTTTAAAAAACCAAGAGGATAGACTTTTCTGTGTGAACAAAATAACTTCTTGTTCACAATTTTAATTTAACTCCAAACTTCGCTCTTGTCAAGTCTTTTTTGCCATTTCTCCAATTTTTTTTACATACGGCAAAATGACGCAAAATCAAAATGGCTTAAAAGTCATTTCGTTGTCTCTCAATTAATTATACGAAAGGCGTTTTATCTTCTTTGATCTTTTGTGACCAATTCACTCTTCTTTCTCTGGTTTAATTTTATTCGTTTCAACTTCCGCAGAAGTTCCGCGTAGGCAAGCCTTCATGGCTTGCCCTCCAA
>JALHUP010000275.1 GCA_022866585.1 Candidatus Zixiibacteriota bacterium
TCCCATATTTAATGCTACATCCTCCGCTAAGGTGACCAACTCCGGATCGTAACAGCGGCACATATCCGGAAACCTGGGACCTAAGCTCTCATCGTTTGGACCAAACAAAGGATTCGAACCCAACAAATTTATGTGATCGGTTATGACCATTATGTCTCCGGCTTTAAATAATGGATTCAGTCCTCCACAAGCATTGGAGACCACCAAAACTTTCGCCCCTAAAGCTTTCATCACCCTCACGGGGAAGGTGACCTGCTTTAAGTTATACCCCTCATAATAATGGAACCTTCCTTGCATAGCAACCACTTTTTTCCCAGAGAGTTCCCCAAAGATCAACCATCCGGCATGGCTTTCCACCGTTGATATGGGAAAAAAGGGTATCTCCTTATAAGAGATTTTTGCCTCTACCTTGATCCCCTCAGCCAACGAACCCAATCCGGTTCCGAGGATGATTCCAATCTGGGGGACAAATTTTGTTTTCCCTCGGATAAATTCGGTCGCCTGTTTTATCGCCCCCTTAAGGTCTGGCATTTCTGCAATATTTTCCATTCTGGAGTCCTCATCTATTAAAGACTTTTTGGAACCTCTCTTTTATACGATTCATCTTCCTTTTCCATTGATTCCAAAATTTTTAGCTGGGTATCCAAAAGAGATTTCAATCTTAGTATGTAAGTCTTTTTTAAATCCTTAAGCTCAATTATCTCTTTTCTCAACTTTGAAAGTATAGCATGGGTCTCTTCCAACGTCCTTTCGCTTTTAACCTTAGCTTCCCTGAGTGAAAGTTCTGCCTCTTTTTCCGCATTCTTTTTGACCTCTTCCGCGGACTTTTGGGCAGTCAAAAGAACCTCCTGGATGGTTTTCTCCATGTTCTTGGAGTCCACCATGGTGGACTCCAGCCGAGAGAGTTTCTCTTTCATATTGGTGTTTTCCTTGATTAACTCTTCTACGTCGCCTGCTACCAAACCTAAAAATGCGTCAACCTGTGCCTGGTCATATCCTCTAAAGCTTTTGCTGAACTTTTGCTTCTCAATGTCTGCTGGAGTGATCTTCAAATCATGCCTCCTTCAAATGAGTTTAGAGTATAGAGTTAAGAGTTTAGAGTATTTTTTAGGTCAACAAACATCCAATAGCGTTAAAGAAACCGATCCAATACAAACGCATTAATTCAAGTTCAAATAAATCTCCCCTAACCCCTCTTTTCCAAAGAGGGGAAAAAGGACTCTCCCCCTTTGAAAAAGGGGGAGTAAGGGGGATTTTAAAATTAATTGCACATTGCTCCAACATGTAACAATAACCAATACGCCGACTATAATACATGATCTGATTTTCAATCTATTATCGGCAACAGATCAAAAAGATTATCCTCCAAAGAAAACAATTATTTTATAAGCTCCTCGGACCAAAGATCCCGGTCCCGATTCTGACCATATTGGATCCCTCCTGGATGGCTATTTCAAAATCGTTAGTCATTCCCATAGAAAGATATTTCATTTCAACATTGGGTAAACTCTCCCTTTTCATCTGATCGAAAATCGCTTTCAGCTTCTTAAAACAAGGACGCGTATCCTCCGAATTATCCGAAAAAAGACCTATAGTCATCAAACCTTTGATTTTTATACCTTCCGAATTTAAGATCAATTTAACAAAAGACAAAGCCTGGTCAGGATCAACCCCAAATTTGCTCTTTTCTCCGGAGGTATTTATTTCAACTAAAACCTCCATAGCTTTACCCATCTGAAAAGCCCTTCTGGAAATCTCTTGTGCTATGTGTTGACTATCCACGGATTGTATGAAATCAAAAAGCTCTACTGCCTTTTTCGCCTTATTGGTCTGCAGGTGTCCTATCAAATGCTTCTCCACTTTTTCTGTGATCTGGACGAACTTTGATTCCGCCTCCTGCACTCTGTTTTCGCCAATTGTTTCTATTCCACATTTGATCGCTTCTTTTATCCTTTCAACCTCCACCGTCTTGGTCACCGCCACTAACTTTATATCCTCTTTGTCCCTCCCGGTCTTTTCTGCGGCTTTTTCTATGCGAGACCAGATATTTCTTATGTTTTCTTCTACACTTCCCATATTGACAATTTTATAAAATATCACCATCCCCCAAAAAAAGCAACTGATTTTTTCACCACAGTGAGAGAAAAGGTTTTAGAATTTGAAAAAATGCTTTTCTTTACTGAAAAAAGGCGTATATTTAGACGGATGAAAAATAGAAAGAGTGTCTTTTCAAGTCTCGTTTGTAGCGGGACAAAGTTGGTTTGATTATGTCTTTAGGATTAAAGCTTTTCATTGCCCTATTTTTGGTGATGTTTGTGGGTCTGGCTACCTTTACTTTTATAAACGTCAAAAGCCAGACTCACGACCTTTTGGAGTTGGTTCAGTTAAGCGGTCTCCGCACTACTGATCTGATAAAAGAGTCTACCCACTATAGCATGCTCATAAACCGTAAGGAGGATATACATCAAATATTCCAAAACTTCAGCAAGATGCCGGAGTTTGAGGTGATTCGGATTTACGACAAAAAGGGGCAGATCGTTTTCACCACTCGTCCTGAAGAGAGACCAAGCCAAGTTCCCATTGCCTCGGAGGCTTGTCAGGTATGCCATCGGTTTCCCGAACCGCTTAAGGCTCTGGCGAGGAAGGAACGCTACCGCATTATAACTGCTCCAGATGGGCGCCGGATTTTGGCTTTGATTAATCCCATCGAGAACGAAATGGCTTGTTACGGTTCCGGCTGTCATCCCCACCCGGATGAGAAATTCATCCTGGGGGTTCTGGATGTGCAGATGTCTTTGTCCACCGTGGATGCCGACATCGCTCGTAGCCGCCGCCAGACCATACTGGCATCTGCTATCTTAGTGCTTAGCGTTCTTTCCGTAACTGGATTTTTGATCTGGACTTTGATTCGTGCTCCGGTCCGCAAATTGACTGAAGGTACCCGGGCTATCGCCTCCGGAAACCTGGAGTATACCATTCCTCTTCACAGAAGAGACGAGATCGGGGAGCTGGCGAACTCTTTTAACACCATGACTACCGAGCTGAAAAAGGCAAACCTGGAGATAACCCAGTGGTCACAGACATTACAACAGAGAGTTCTGGAAAAAACCAAAGAGTTAGAGCAGATTCAGGCACACTTAATTCAGATGGAGAAAATGGCTTCTTTGGGAAAGCTTTCCGCTACCGTGGCGCACGAACTGAATAATCCTCTGGGAGGGATTTTGACCTACGCCAAGCTAATACAAAAGAGGCTCTCTTCAACCAATTTGACTAAAGAACAGCTTTCATCCGTTCAAGAGGACTTGTCGATAATAGCCGAGGAGACCACTCGCTGTGGAAACATAGTCAAAAACCTATTGCTTTTCTCCAAAAGGCAGATAGGAGAATTCGCTATAGTTGATTTGCATGAGATTTTAGACCGCTGTGTCCAGTTGGTAGACCATCACCTGCAATTAAACAATATTAAGCTAATCAAGGCTTATCAAAAGGGGAGGGCTGAAGTGATGGGCGATAAAGACCAAATCCAACAAGCTTTTTTAGCGATTTTGGTTAATGCCGTAGAAGCCATGCCCGGGGGTGGCACCTTAACCCTAAAAACCAGCTCCGATATGGATAAGAAGAAAGTAAAAATCCAGATTCAAGATACCGGCTCCGGCATATCTCCCGCAGATCTACCGCATATCTTCGAGCCTTTCTTTACTACTAAGA
>JALHUP010000276.1 GCA_022866585.1 Candidatus Zixiibacteriota bacterium
ACCTGTCCGTCGATGGTCAAAACAGCCTCCCGTTGAGCAAGCTCTCCTCGTTGAGCAAGCTCAACCACTACCTTTAACTTTTCGTTTTCCGAAAAAATTATGGGACGAGAGGCAAAGGTATGTGGACAGATGGGAGAGACGATGATAAGATTTGTCTTTGGATTTATTATTGGTCCTCCGGCGGCTAAGCAATAGGCGGTCGATCCAGTAGGGGTGGAGATTATCAGACCATCCGCGGAATATGAACATACAAATTCATCATTGGCGTAAAGATGCATTTGAAACAGTCGTGCCACTTCGCCTTTGTCTACAACCACATCATTTAAGGCGTATTGGTCGAACTTTTTCAACCCTTCCACCTCAGTCTCTAAAACCATCCTCTTCTCAATGAAAAAATCCCCATTTTTCAACTTGTCCAAGGTTCTATCAATATCATTAGAGGTGATCTCGGTCAAAAATCCCAAGCCACCCAAATTTATCCCGAGGATTGGGGTTTGGTGTTCGCTCACTGCACGTGCGGAGGCGAGCATGGTCCCATCCCCTCCCAAGGAAATTATCATCTCACAAAGTTGCCAGAGTTTCTCTCTGGGAGAGGATTTTTCTTTATAATCGACTAAAGTGCAAAGCTCCTCGTCCAAGAAGAAATCGACTTTATTCTCCTTTGCCCATTGGATGATATTTTCCACCACTTCTTTGGTCAGAGGTTTTCTGATGTTAGCGATGATTCCAATGCTTTTCATATGTAATCTCTTTAGCTATGGCTGGTCGGATAAATCCGACCGCTACGATTTCTACCTCTCCTCCTAACTTACCCTCTCCACATGTGTGGAAAGGAGGATTAAAGGGGGTGAGGTCTTTCAGACACGAATAGCATTATATTTAAGTTTCAGGACATTTTTTACCATCTTGACGATCCCATCCTTGTCCAATCCAAGAATGCTCAGAAGTCGATTTCGGGGACCGTGCTCGATGAATTTGTCGGGAATTCCCATTCTTCTGATGAGCACATTATTTATACCATGTGCTTCGGCAAATTCCAAAATGGCTGATCCAAAACCACCTAAAAGAGCATTCTCCTCAACGGTAATTATTTTGTCAAATCCTTTTAGAAGAGAAAGAAGCATCCCTTCATCCAATGGCTTCACAAAGCGGGCATTCACTACTTCCACATTTATCCCATCTTTGGCAAGCTGTTCAGATGCTTCCAAAGCCGGATAGACCATGGAGCCGATTGCCAGAATCGCCAGGTCTTTCCCCTCCTTTAGCTTTTCCCAACTCCCTATCTCTATTGGAGTGAAATCGTCTCTGACTGAGACTGATTTTGGATCGTCTGGAATAGGAGCGCGCGCATACCTGATAGCAACTGGACCATTTTGCCATCTTGTAGGGAGCGAAGCGAATCTATTGACCGCAGTGTATAACATATTTTGCAATTCGTTCCCGTCTTTGGGAGCCATCACCACCCAGTTGGGAATCTGCCGGAGATAAGAAATATCAAAGGTTCCATGATGGGTGGGGCCATCTTCCCCCACTAACCCAGCTCTGTCTATTGCCAAAATCACCGGAAGATTTTGAAGTGCAACATCATGGATCACCTGATCAAATGCCCTCTGGAGAAAGGTGGAGTAGACTGCAAAGACCGGCTTTAGACCTTGAGATGCTAAACCGCAAGCAAAGGTGGCACCATGTTGCTCGGCTATCCCTACATCATAAAATCTCTTGGGGAAAAGTGTAGCGAAATCAGCCAAACCAGTTCCCAGAGTCATGGCGGCAGTTATGGCCACAATCTTTTCGTCATCTTGAGCTAATTTAATCAGGGTGTGACCCAAGACATCTGTATAGGTCGTTTTTCCTGCCTGTCCGTTGGAATTTCCGGTCACCTTGTCAAAAGCTCCAATACCGTGAAAACGGGGAGCGTCATCCTCCGCAAACTTATAACCTCTCCCCTTTTGGGTCAAGATGTGAAGTAAGATGGGTCCGTTCAAAGTTTTCAAATGCTCTAAGGTCTTTACGAGACCACCTATATCATGACCATCCAAAGGTCCGAAATATCGGAAACCTAACTTTTCAAAAAGAATTCCGGGAACCAAAAATCCTTTGATGCCCTCTTCCACCTTTGCCACTGCGGCTCTGATCTTATCCCTTCTTTTGAACCTCCCCACCAGCTCCCAAACCTCCGCTTTCAGCTTATTATATTTCTCATCCGTCAAAAGATCAGTCAGGTATTTGGAGACTGCTCCCACATTCTTGGAGATGGACATCTTGTTGTCGTTCAAGATGACGATGAGATTTTTCCCCAAAGCGCCGCTATTGTTTAATCCTTCAAAGGATAAGCCGCCGGTTAAAGCTCCATCACCTACCACCGCTATGACAGAAAAATTTTCTTTTTTCTGATCTCTGGCGCAGGCCATGCCCAAAGCGGCGGAGATGGAGGTGGAGGCGTGACCTACATCGAATACATCGTGCTCGCTTTCGGATTTTTTCGGAAAACCACTTATCCCTTCATATTTTCTTAAAGTCTCAAATCGGTCTTTTCTTCCAGTTAAAAGCTTATGCGCATAACTTTGATGTCCCACGTCCCAGATGATCTTATCTTTAGGCGAATTAAAAACATAATGGAGCGCCAAAGTTAGCTCGACCACCCCTAAGCTGGGGGCTAAATGTCCACCATTTTTAGATACTACAGTTATGATCTTTTC
>JALHUP010000007.1 GCA_022866585.1 Candidatus Zixiibacteriota bacterium
CTCCTTTGCAAAAAGGGTTAATGTTCATTTCCTATGGATCTTGCCACACAAAGTTTTTGCCCAGGCATACTTTTACTCCTTGGATGCAAGGACAAATATACCTATGCTTCCTCCTTTTACTCCTTCTTCTAAAGTAATTGGTTTTACTCCCTCTTCTGAATTTAATTTAGCAGGTGGTTTTTTATTTGTCAAGGATTTTTTAAAAATTTCTCGCTTGGTGGGGTGGGGGTTAAACCTCATTTGAGTCAACTGACCCCACCCCAACAGGTGCACTCAACCCCCTACGCTCTCTGGCATTATAAATCCTAAATTGGTAAATATTATATCAATTGTTGTCGCACCCATTCATTTCCTCCAATTTCATCCGATAAATAGATTGCAACGACTGGTTATTACTGTGAATGGGATTAATACAAACGTGCAAAATTTCTTCACCTTCTTTTCCCTCTCCCCTATGGAGAGGGCAAGGTTGAAAATCCCGCCAGAGGCGGGGGTGAGGGGCGGTATCGAGATTCGATCTTCGACGCCCCAGCCTCGATACGAGCATCGTCACCGTTAAACAAGCTTCCAGATACCTGGAGGGGCACATGGAAAAGTTCAAATCATTTGTGCTGAAGCACTTTGAGGAACTGTTGGTTTTAACGATCGCGCTGATAATTGTATTGGTCAACTTTTTCGTCATACAAAAGTTGGCTTTCTTGAATTTCTACTATCTTCCCGTTTTGGTGGGTGGATATGTGATGGGCAGAAAGATGGCCATACTCGCCAGCCTGTTTTGCACAGCGCTGATAGCATTTTCTGTAATCAACAACCCCCAGATTTTTTCAGTTGAAAAAGGCGCACTGCTTTTGGCGACCGATCTTGTGGTTTGGAGTGGTTTTTTGATTTTGACCGCTTATATGGTGGGCACGCTTTACGAACAAAAGGAAAAGAAAATCTCCGAGCTTAGAAATGCTTATATCGGCGTGCTTGAAATATTAGCCAAGTATCTTGAATCCTATGATCGGGACACCCGAAGCCATTCCTTGAGAGTGGCGGATTATGCCTCCAGCATTGCCGTCGCTATGGACCTTTCTCAAGCTGAGGTGGAAAACATAAAAGTTGCCGCCCTTCTGCATGACATAGGCAAAATCGACATAAGCTCTGATCTGATAAAAAAAGCCGCTTCTCTTTCCACCGAAGAAAAAGAGATCATAGCCTCTCATCCCCATAAAGGGGTAGAGCTGTTGTCTGCGGTGGGAGGGGTGCTCAAAGACGCCATGCCCATAGTGGAAGCTCATCACAGTTTCTTCGTTGAATGCAAATCATTGGAAGACAGAAAAGCCAAAAATATTCCCTTAGGTGCAAGAATATTATCTGTGGCGGATAGTTTCGACGCCATGGTCACCGACCGACCCTACCGCAAAGGTATACCTCATTGGGGAGCCATGGAGGAATTAGAAAAGTGTTCCGGCACTCAATTCGATCCCCAGGTGGTAGATGCCTTTAAAAGAGTATATGCAAAAGACTATGCGGAAAAGGTCGAAGTCGTTTAGTGCTTCATCAACAAACTTTTCCTAAGGTTTTAGCCGCACTATGGACAGAAGGAATTACCAGAGGAGTTAAGGCGTCAGCCTTTTATAAAATAAAATCCTTACGGATTAACTCCGCTTCTCTCTTCGGATTTAAGGCGTGAGCCTTTTATAAAGATAACCCATACGGGAACTCATTTTAGTTTATGCTTCGCACCCTACATCAAAAGTGAATGTTGGTCGAGGGTGTCCCCACCCTCTACTATCAGCAATTGTAGCGGTTCGATTCATCGAACCCGTTCTATGAAGGTGTCACAACCCCATTCTGACACCTAACCTATAGTCTCTCTTACCACAAAAAGCAAAATCACTCGAACTTTGATGGTGATAGTGATAGGGTGCCTGTTTATGGGAGACCAAATATTAGGTCACCCCATGATCAGCTTAGTCGGATAGCTTATAGTAAACATACTCTAACCTTATTATGAACAAAAAAGTCGTAGACCCTGAATCTTGTCGAAGGGAAGAGCCTAAGGATTTGAAGCTCTTGGAATTATTAATCGACAAGAGCATTAAAAGATTAGAAGAGAACTCCTGTGAGCCGAAAATCCGGGATGCCTTAAAAGCTATCCAGCTCAAACAGAA
>JALHUP010000277.1 GCA_022866585.1 Candidatus Zixiibacteriota bacterium
AAAGAGGGCGATCTTTATTCGGCTGTCTGTCTTGAACTTAATGTGGCTTCGCAGGGGAAGACTATTGAGGAAGCCAAGAAAAACTTACAGGAAGCTGTGGAGTTATACCTTGAAGACGTTCTTGAAGCAGGGGATGAACAAGAGTTTATTCCTCGTCCAGCTTCAAAGGAAGAATGGTTAAAATTCTTTGAGGCGGAGGCTAAGTTCATGGCTAAAGAGCTATCCAAGACTTCTTTGTCGAAAAGGGTTAAGTTTGAGGAAATAGTTTATGCCAGATAAGAGACTTCTCTCTCTTTCAAGTAAAGATGTAAAAAAAATCCTAAAAGAGAATAACTTTATACTAAGCCGTCAAAAAGGAAGTCATCAGCAATTTGTAGGTAATGTAAAAGGGAAGAAGAGACGAGTAACGGTGATTGTTAATCAAAAGCATTTTGCACCAAGAACTCTAAAAAGCATGATTTCACAGTCTGGGCTTAGCGAGGGGGAATGGTTAGAAAGTATATAGAAACTAAGAGAATGCAGAACAACCTCAAAAAATCTGTTTTCCATTTACCTTTCTCTGTTTTCTGTCTGCTGGGTACTGCCTCCTGTCTACTACTTTTCACATCCGGATGCGGGGTCTACTCCTTTTCTGGATCGAGCATCCCGGGAGTAAAAACCATAGCGGTGCCACTTTTCGACAATCAAACTCAGGAATATGGGATCAGGGAGAGCTTGACTTCCGCTGTTGCCGATAGATTTGTCAAAGACAACACTTTGAAAGTGGTCAATGAGAAGATAACAGATTCGATCCTGCATGGGTCGATCACTAAATATGTAAGGGAAAGCCATACCTTTGATGAGCAGGAAAACATCAAGGAATATATAGTCCGAATTTGGGTAAATGTGTGGTTTGAGGAAAAAAAAAGCAAAAAGATCATTTGGAAAGACGATAATAGAGAGGGATGGGGAATCTACTGCGTCAAAGATTGTGTAGACGAAAGTGGAAATCCAAAGTCGGATGAGACCGAGGATGATGGCAAGCAAAGAGCCATAGAGAAATTGGCTGAAGATATTGTGAATAAGACGGTCAAGGGATGGTAGGTTTTTAGGTTAAAGGTGAAAGGTTTAAGGTTCAAAATTAAAGATTCAAAATTTAAGGGGAAAGACGAAGAGTTCTCAATTCAAAATGTATTGACATTTTGAGGATGTGGTTGTAGATTATAGCTTGCACGGATGTGGTCACCCCGGAGAAAAATTACCCGTGGATGCTTGCCAACCATGGATAACATCCATGGTGAGCAAAGGCAAAATTCGGATTAACAAAAAGGATGAAAAAATGAAAAAAACAATCTCTATTGGGATGATGGCAATTGTGGTTTTGATTTTGATCCACTCTACGTCATTCGCCATTAATTCAAAAGTGGGCACCACCGCCTATTCATTTTTAAAGATCGACGTCAGCGCCAGGTCAACTGCCATGGGGGGAGCTTTCGTAGGACTCTCGGATGACCAATCCGCCCTATATTTCAATCCCGCTGGATTGATTCAGATAGAAAAAAAGAGCTTTTTCACCACCTACAATAATTACCTGTCCGATGTCCAGTCTGGATTTTTGGGCTATGTGCATCCTTATGGTGAAAATACTCGCTTGGGGGTTTCAGTCCATTATTTCAATTACGGTTCCATGAGCAAAAGAGGTAATCAAAACGAAGACTTGGGGACTTTTGGAGCATCGGATTTTGCCATAGGTTTATCTTGGGTAAAAAGTATTAACTCACAATTCAGCTTAGGAGCAACGGGCAAGTTCATCTATGAAGGAATCGAAAATTTTTCTTCTGATGCCTTAGCCCTCGATTTAGGGGTTATCCACGTTTCCAAAGATGAACGCACCAGATTTGGTCTGGTAGGGCAGAATGTGGGAGTTCAGCTCAAGGGTTTCACCAAGAGCCATAAGGATGATTTGCCCACTGCGGTAAAAGTGGGAATGTCTCATCATATGCGAGAACTGCCTCTAACCGTGGCTTTGGATTTAGCCAAGTCCTTTGACAATGACATATTTTTCAACTTGGGTGGCGAATTCACCGCTTTAGAACCCCTATACCTGAGATTGGGATGGAGCTCATTTGGCAAAAACTTCAAGACCGATTCTGACAAAGACAATCTGGCTGGATTTGCGGCAGGGTTTGGAGTAACCTGGAAAGTTTACCGGTTCGATTACGCCTATTCCTCTTATGCCGATTTAGGAGGGGTGCACAAAATCTCGGTTTCAGGTGGAATTTGAAAAATATTCTAACTTATTCATTTTGAATTGCATCTTGGGCGAGCCTCAAATGATTCGCCTTTTAAGTTTTAAAGATGTGATGGAGTTCCAAAAAGCCAAGAGGGGGAGGTTTTCTTGGAGTGTCAAGCTTTAGCTTGGACTATGACTTCTTGGACTTCTTGAAAGGGAGCAGGTTTCTACAAGGTTCACCTAAAGGTGACCACTCCAGATTCTACTTCCTTCGGACGAGTTCTCAGGATGAAACCTCTCTGAGCACTTTTCAGAGACCTCTATGAAAAAACAAAGGGAAAAAGTAAAAAATCAAACCTTTTAATCCATAAGGAGGTGGAATGATGAATAAGCGACTTTGGTTGGTGGTAATTTTATTTTCCTTGCTATTGGTCGGCTGTGGGACCAGCATCCCTTCTGGTCACAACGGAGTAAAGTATTACAAATTTCGCGAAGGGACCCAGATAGGTAGAATTTACGGAGAGGGATTCCAATGGCACTTGCCCTGGAACTCATTTTTCGTATACAAAACCCAGACGGACGAAAGAAAGGAGGTTTTGCAGGTTCTGTCAGCAGACGGAGCCTCCATTGAGCTGGAGACCTCAGTGTGGTTCAGACCTATAATTAATAAACTCGACAGCCTCCAGATCACCATAGGTCCCAACTATTACGAGGTGGTAATTGGTCCTGCATTGAGAGGAGAGGGACGAAGCATTGTGGGTAGGTATAAGCCGGATGAGCTTTATAGCACCAAAAGGGAGATAATAGCCTCTGAGATTCTGGGGACGATGCAGAATCTCTTAAAAGATAAATATGTGGAGGTGCAAAACATCATAATCCGAAATGTGATCCTGCCCAAAAATGTTTCGGATGCCATCAATGAGAAATTAGCCGCAGATCAGGCGCAACAGAAGATGCAATTTGTGCTGATGAAAGAAACACAGGAGGCAGAGAGGAAAAGAATCGAGGCTCAGGGAATAGCGGACTTCCAGCGAATCATTACCCAGGGATTAACCAAAAATCTTTTGTTGTGGAAGGGGATAGAGGCGACCGAGAAGCTGGCCGAAAGTCCCAATAGTAAGGTAGTCGTAATAGGAAGCTCGGAATCGGGACTGCCATTGATTTTGGGTGGTGAGAAATAAGGCGACCTCTTTCCAGACAAGTCTCCGTGCAAGATCATTTCATAACACAAGGGGTAAGGCAATTGTCCTGCCCCAACGGTGCCATCGGATTATACACTATAGAAAGCTTAAGCAGAATTATGCAACAGTTAACTGAAAGGTGCTATTTTTGAATTTCCCTTTTTTGTTGGAAGATTAGTTTTTGATAAATTGTATATGTTTGTTACCGATTATATAATTGAGCAGGGCGTGAAACTATTCTTTTAGGTTATTCATCCTTTGGAGAAAATATTTTTCTGTTGCTTTTTTGGAGGAAGTTTAATATTCTCCAAAGAGATTACAATCTGCTAATCAAACGAGGTAGGAATTTTTGCAAATTTTCGATTTAGCCATAGCCTGGTGTTGGAAATACGACGCGGACTTCATCTTTCAAATAGATAAAGAATGCGGAAAAAGAGGGCTCTTTTCCTATTTGGTTCATCCCCATAATTTATTCGAGACCATGCACAAAATCGACTCCGGGGAGTTGGGGTTCAAGGTCTTCTTTGATCGCGCCTCCGACCAAGAGGAGGAGTTTGATGGATTGGTAGATTTAATGAAGGCTTGTCAGGTGAGGATGATCAATGACGTGGACAAGGCTTTATGGGCCTCGGACAAAGCCACCATGCATTTGGAATTTCTGACCCACGGGATAAACGTTCCTTATACCATCATTCTTCCCCCTTACGAGGAGAATCCCGATTTGAATTCAATCCCTTTGGAAAAGGTGGGAAAACCCTTTGTGATCAAACCTGCCTGTGGAGGATGTGGAGATGGGGTGGTCCTGGATGCCCAAAGTATAAAGGATATTCAAATAGCCCGGCAGGAGTATGAAAATGACAAATATCTGGTGCAAGAAAAAATATTCCCCGTTCAGATAGGAAAAAAAAGAGCCTGGTTCAGGGTCTTTTATGTGTGTGGAGAGGTTCTTCCCTGCTGGTGGGACGATCAGACCAGGATTGCAGACGTTTTAAGCCCCTCTCAAATAGACGAAAAGATTTATTTGGGAATTGAAGAGATCATTCGGAAAATAGCCTCTATTTCCAAGTTGGATCTGTTTTCCACCGAGATTGCCCTGATTCCTCCTGAAAAGCTTTTGGTCATAGACCATGCCAACGACCAGGTGGATTTGAGAAAAAAATCGTCTCATTTCGATGGCATCCCCGATGAGGTGGTGGATAGAATAGTCACTGGTTTAGTCGACTATGTGCAAAGATACGTAGCTCGAACCTCCATCAGAACAGAATTTTCAAGATGCAAAAAGATTTGATGGCGTCTGTCTCCGGGGTGAGGGGAGTGGTGGGAAAAAGCTTAACCCCCGAGCTTCTGGCAAAATATTCCTCAGCTTTCGGCAACCTTTGTAAATCCGGTGAACTAAATGATCGTCCTAAAGTGCTTTTAGGAAGAGATTCCAGGACATCCGGAGAGATGTGCCGAGTTGCAGTCCTCTCTGGACTTTTAGCGACCGGATGCGAGGTGATTGATTTAGGCATCTGTCCCACTCCCACTCTCCAGATAGCAGCGGAGGGACTTGTGGCAAATGGTGGGATAATCATTACCGCCAGCCATAACCCCATCCAGTGGAACGGCCTTAAATTCATCGGCTCAAATGGAACGTTTCTTGGCGAAAGGGAAGCTAAAAAGCTTTTTGATTTGGTTAAAAATGATAAAATCACTTATCAACCTTGGAGTGGATTGGGAAAAGTTAAATCCGACCATAGCTGGATACAAAAACATATTCAAAAGATCCTTAAATTAAAATACATTGACGTCAAGAAGATAAAAAGAAAAAAATTGAAGGTGGTTTTGGATTGCTGTAATGGGGCCGGAGGAACAATCTCCCCAGGTTTGTTAAGGGCATTAGGATGCCAAGTGATTGAGCTTTTCTGTAATCCCGACGGGAATTTTGCTCATAATCCAGAACCTCTTCCCGAAAACTTAGTTTCGCTTTGCCGGGCAGTGAAGAAAAACAAAGCCGATATCGGCTTTGCTAACGATCCGGATGTGGATAGACTAGCTATGGTTTCGGACCTGGGTATTCCTTTAGGTGAAGAGGCGACTTTAGCTTTGGCAACGGAATTCATCT
>JALHUP010000278.1 GCA_022866585.1 Candidatus Zixiibacteriota bacterium
CCTTTGATGGTTGCCAAATCTTTATAATCATATTCCATCTCCCCATAGATTTCGGAGAAGATCAACTTGTCTTTGTGATCGGTAGTGGAACTGTAATTGGCTAATACTGAAAGTTTCTCCAAAGGGGTGGAGGTGGTCTGAATCTGAAAACCTTTCTCATCATATAAATCCAGAACGTAAGCGTGTCTGTTCAACAAAGTGTAAACATGTTCTTTGGTAAGAGAAGGCGGATTATTATAAGTTACGTCCTTATTGATGAAATCAAACTTTTTATAATCTTTATATTCCAGGCTAAGTCCGAATCCGGAATAATAAAAATTGGACGACAAATAAATCCCATCCCCGTCCTTTTCTATAAATTCCCCGGAAGGGTTATCCTTTCTGGCATATTCTCCATATAAATCTAAGTGGGGAAGAGTAAGTCCCAAGTTTCCTCCATAGAGTCGGAGAAAGCCAAAGTCTGTGATATTAGTGCGAAGATAGCTTCCTCCTAAAGTCATCCAATCAAAAAAGGCAATCTTGCCGTCCACCGCATGCAGGGGGTCATTTACTCTTTCATACTTGCCCATAGGAGTTCCCCCCAATAGGGTTAAATCAATCCCATCCAGATCCAGTGTGCCTTTTATTCCTTCCAGGTTATTATCATATCTCAAATCCCGATTTTCATAGGAGCGGAGGATCAGTCCCCGCCCAAACATCACATAATAATTCCCCACCGTAAGTTTGAGAAATTCTGGGGAAAGCTCAAAATATCTATAAGAAAGTTTCTGGTAGGTTTTTCCCCAGTCATCCGGCTGGTGAGCCTCGTATCTTAAGCCCACATTATAAACGCCATAAGTCCAGTTAAAATCAAACCAGTTGTGGAATATATCCTGATGGGTTTTTTGATTCAAGGAATATTCAAGCTGATTGCTGGCGGCGATCTCCCATGAATCCGTTTCGGCAAGGTCAACGTCCTGACCGAATGACGAATGAAGAATGACGAATGACGAAAGGAAAATGACGAATAAAAGCTGACGAATGACGAATGATAGATAAAGGAAGACGATTTTACTTTTCACTCTTTTCCCCCTCTTTTTCCTGTGAAGCCTCCTTTTGCTCATCCAAAAGCTCCTCGATTTTCTTCCTTATCACCTCCTCATCACCGGGGCGATAAGTAGTATGAGTATATCTAATCTCTCCCGATTTGTCAATCAAAACCGTATGGGGTATCCCCAAAACATGATATTTTCTGAAAACATCTTTGGACTGGTCCCAAAGCACCGGGAACTCCCACTTAAGCCCTTCCACCATGGGTCTGACTTTGGAAATGCTTCGGGGACCATCCTCATTTATGGCTAAGATATCAAAGCCTTTTTCCTTATACTTTTTATAAACCTTCTGAAGCTCGCTCAGCTCCTTAATACACGGTTTGCATGAGGTCGACCAGAAGCTAACCAAGACCGGACCATTTCCCAAAAGCTCTTTCAGCTCTACCTTTTTGCCATCTAAATTCTTTGCAACGAAATTTGGAGCTAACGATCTGTTTTTTTCTCCCTGAGCTAAAAATGAAAGGCTGAACGAAATCAATAAAAATATCCCGAATTTGAAAAATAAGGCTCGCATGCTTCTCCTTCGTTTTATTCCATATTTAAGGAAAGTTATGGATAGAAGTCTTACTTGCCGAAAAGCTCATTCAATTTTTGTCTCCATTTGTCCATCTCTTTTTTAATTTTGTCTTGTTCTTCTGGTCTATAAAATCCCAATTTGTAATAATAGATCTTCCCGCTCCGATCAATTATGAGGGTGACAGGCGTTCCAATCACCTCAAAATCGCTTTTCACAGTAGTCCCAAAACCTTTAAGCAAAATGAAGGTGAGTCTCAATTCATTCCTTTTTTGCCGAATTATATCGAAATCATCCTCATAGTTGATCCCAAAGATCTTCAAACCATCTAAAGAGTATTCGGTGTATAGCTGTTGCAAACATGGAAGTTCATACATGCAATATTCACACGACTTAGCCCAAAAGTTGATGATACAGACGAATCCCCGATAAGCATACAATCTATGCCATTCTCCGTAATCGTCCTGCAGATTGAAATCCGGGGTGATATATCCAACAGTCTTGCCACTTACAGAGCTGGGAGTTAGATTGAATGTCAATCTTATGGTATCAGCGGTGGTGATATTGACCACCTCTTTCGGAGGAGCATCATTGGAATATCCATCTTTGAACACGGAGACGATATGAGCACCCACAGTGACATTATGGTCAAACAAAAAAGGGGTCTGTTTATTTGTGGATACATTGTCGATCGCTATATAGGCGCCCTCGACATTGGAATTCACCCATAATGACCCGTATTTCAGATCCAGTAAGACAAAGCTCGCCTGAACTATTGTGTCAGCCTTAACCTCAACGATAATGGAAGTGGGAGAAGGTAGATATCCTTCCTTTTCAACTTCAATCAAATGGCTCCCAACCTTGA
>JALHUP010000279.1 GCA_022866585.1 Candidatus Zixiibacteriota bacterium
GGTCAAGCCCCATTTCATAAAGAAAAAATTGGGATCAAAAGAGATTTTGACATTCCCCGGCTTTTTGATAAGCTTCAAGGAAGGATACTTAGACCGAGTTTTTTTCAAAGACTACATTTTCCTGACCATCAGCAGAAAATCTCAGGAAAACTTAAAATTTGCCAAGGTGGATAAAGTTGAATTCGAGGCGACTTTGCGAACGGATAAAGGCAGAATCATCATGGAAAGAATAGGGCATGTTGAATTTTCGGAGAAAAAAGAAGGGGCTTTTTGGAACTTGAGCCAAGCCCTCGTGGCAAAAAATACCGGCACCGAGCTTGATTGCCAGCCGGAAAAATGTCTGGTCTGTGAAAAGGGATGCCTGTTGGATGTGGTGGAAAAGGAGGGTGAACGCTCTAAAATTTACCGTCATCTTTTTTGTTTGGCTGGAGTTGTTGACCCGGAGGCTTGTGTTTATCATTTAGCAAAAAAGATGAAGATGATACAACCGCACTAAAATTTTTTTAAGTTTCAATTGATTCCCCCTCACCTTAATCCTCTCCCCGGAGGGGAGAGGAAAAAAATAAGTAGCCGAAGGATTGTTAGAAGGTTCCCTCTCCCCATGGGGAGAGGGAAGGGTGAGGGGGAAATCAGACAGAATATTACGATTATGTCAGATTTTTTTCCCCAAGAATTAATTGATCAGATCAGAGATGCCAACGATATAGTCGATCTGATCACCGAATATGTCCCCTTGAAAAAAAGAGGGAAAAACTACGTGGGCTTGTGCCCCTTTCATACAGAGAAAGACCCCTCGTTTAACGTCATTCCCACTAAGCAGATATTTTACTGCTTTGGCTGTCAAGAGGGGGGAAATATTATCCACTTCTTAATGAAACACGAAAAGCTTGGTTTTGTTGAGGCAGTTAAACTCCTGGCCAAAAGAGCAAACATCTCTTTACCTAAAAAATCCTTTGACAGAGAGAAAACCGAGCAATTGGATAAGCTGTATTATGCTAATCAGGTGGCGAACGAGTATTTTCAAAAAAATTTCTATAGGGAAAATCCAGGAAAGAAAGCCAGACAGTATTTAAACAAAAGGGGGTTCGATTCGGAAATTATAAAACAATTCTCTTTAGGCTATGCCCCCGATGACTGGGAAGGATTCATCAGGTTTGCCAAAACTAAAGATATGGAGATGGAGGTGCTTAATCAGGCTGGCTTGGTCGTGCCACGATCAGAAAGTTCCGGGTTCTATGATAGATTTAGAAATAGAATAATTTTCCCTATATTTAATCTTTCCGGAAAAGTCGTCGGCTTTGGGGGGAGAGTGTTGGAAGATAAAGACGAACCCAAATATCTTAACTCTCCTGAGACTCCCATTTATCAAAAAGGCAAAATCCTTTACGGTTTGAATTTCTCCAAAGATGAAATCAGAAAAAAGGGAAGTGCAGTTTTGGTGGAGGGATATGTCGATCTTTTGAGTTTGTATCAGGCTGGGATAAAAAACGTGGTGGCATCATCCGGGACCGCCTTTACTCCGGATCAAGCAAGACTTTTGTCCCGATATGCAGAAAAAATTTATCTTCTTTTTGATGCCGACACTGCCGGACAATCTGCCACCTTTCGAAGCGTGGACCTGCTCTTCTCAGAGGGAGTGGAGGTTTTTGTGGTCAGCTTGCCTAAAGGGGAGGATCCGGACTCGTTTGTTAAAAAATTCGGAGCTGAAGAAGTTGCCAAAAAAATTGAACAAGCCCAGACTTTCATAGATTTCAAAAGAAGCTCTCTGCCAAAGGATTTTGAGGAGTTATCTTTAAAAGAACAGGAAAAAGTTATTTTCGATCTGGCTGAGACCGCCAAGAAGATTACCGATGATCTCAGAAGGAATCTTTTCGTAAAAAAAGTTGGACAAGTTTTCAAGATAGATGAAACCTCTATTTTCAAGATGATGGGCAAAA
>JALHUP010000280.1 GCA_022866585.1 Candidatus Zixiibacteriota bacterium
GCATCGTTTATCCCGTCACCAACCATAGCTACCACCTTTCCTTCTTTTTGCAGTTTTTTAACCTCATTAACTTTATCTTGGGGTAGCACCTCAGAAAGGACTCTATCAATTCCAACCTTCTTGGCTATGGCTTGGGCTGTTCTTTTATTATCCCCGGTAAGCATGATCACTTCCAAGCCCAGCTGGTGAAGACCCTCCACTGCTTTTTTTGAGTTATCTTTTAGTGTATCTGCCACCGCTATGATCCCAGCGACCTTGCCATCTATGGCAACATACATGGGAGTTTTGCCATCAGCCGCAAGTTCCTCGGCTTTTTGCTCCAAATCTTTTATTTCTATGTTCCGATCTCTCATTAGTTTCAGATTGCCCAAGAGGACTTTCTTGCCTTCTATCTTAGCTTCAATTCCATAACCCGGGACGGCATTGAAATCTTTGGGATCGGAAAGCTCAATTTTCTGATCGGTTGCCTTCTTAATGATTGCCTCTGCCAAAGGGTGCTCAGAACCTTTCTCCGTGCTTGCCGCATATTTCAATACCTCCGCATCCGCGAAACCCTCGGCTGAAATGATATCCGTTACTTCCGGCTCTCCCCTGGTCAAAGTCCCGGTCTTGTCAAAGACCACAGCATTTATCTTATGTGCAGTTTCCAGACTCTCTCCCCCTTTTATCAAAATTCCATTCTCCGCCCCCTTACCTGTTCCCACCATTATGGCTGTAGGCGTAGCCAATCCCAAAGCACACGGACAGGCGATGATCATCACCGCCACAAAATTCAAAAGACCAAAGGTTAAGGCTGGATCTGGTCCGAAGTCAAACCAGATTATGAACGTGGCAATGGCAATAGAAATCACAATCGGGACAAAATAACCAGCGATCACGTCCGCTAATCTTTGTATGGGAGCTTTGGAGCCTTGAGCATCTTGGACTAATTTTATGATTTGAGCCAAAGCGGTATTCTTTCCCACTTTGGTCGCCTCAAACCTGAAACTTCCGGTCTTGTTTATGGTGGACCCGATAACCTCATCTCCTATGCCTTTTTCTACAGGAAGGCTCTCTCCCGTTATCATAGATTCATCCACTGCGGATTTGCCCTCTTTCATGATCCCATCTACGGGAATCTTCTCTCCAGGTCTTACTAATACCAAATCTCCCACCAAAACCTCTTCGACTGGAATTTCTGTCTCCTTCCCATTTCTAACCACTCGAGCAGTTTTAGCTTGCAATCCTATAAGCTTTCGGATAGCCTCAGAGGTCTGACCCTTGGCTCTGGCTTCCAAAAGTCTCCCCAAAAGGATTAGAGTAATGATGACAGTGGAGGTGTCAAAATATACCTTTGGCTCTATGCCCCCTCTGGTAAAGAAGGCGGGAAATAACGTGGCCGCTACACTGTAAAGATAAGCCGCAGAGGTGCCCACGGCTATGAGAGTATTCATATCTGCATTTCTGTGTATGAAAGCCCCCCACGCGCCTCGATAGAATTGCCATCCTACCCAAAATTGAATCGGGGTAGCTAAGAGCCATAGCACAAAAAAGTTGCTCAAAATCTTAGGCATTCCAGGGATCCATTCGGAGCTACCCAAGAGTATTAGCACACTTATTACCAAACCAGCCAGAAATTTCTTTTTTAACTTTTTATATTCTTTCTCCCTTTGAATCCTCTCGATGTCTTTTCCCTCTTCTTCAGGAGGGATTTCCAGCACCTTATAGCCGGTCGATTCTATAACTTTTTTGATCTCATTTAGATCAGTTTCTGAAGGGAGATATTCCACCTTAGCTTTTTCAGCAGCTAAATTTACCACCGCCTGGGTCACCCCTCTTTTGGCAAGTAAGACTTTCTCGATTTTCTGAACGCAGGAGGCGCAGTCCATCCCC
>JALHUP010000281.1 GCA_022866585.1 Candidatus Zixiibacteriota bacterium
AGCGCCAAATCCGGATGTAAATCCAAAACCCTGGGCAAAAAGGGACGCAGTATATTGGTCAGCTCCTTTTGTATCCGATAAAACACCCAAGCCGAAGCTTCCTGCTCCCATGGTGAAGATGTCTCCGAAATATTTATCATTTCCACCTTCATCCAAAAGCATCCCCATGCCGAAAAGACCGGAACCTAAAGAAAAATTATCTGCCAAATATGTATCATCGCCGGACAAATCCACTAAGATTCCTTCTCCGAAGAAACCTGATCCGATGACGAAGTCACCTTCCGACCGATAAACATCATTTCCACCCAGGTCAATGATTGCGGATGAATTTATACTGTCCCCTTTAGCCTTTGAGAGAAAATAGTCATCATCGCCTCCCAGATCTATTATCACTGCAGGACTTCCTTCATATCTACTGGATCCAAATCCTCCAATAATGATCTCACCAAGATTAGTATTCATTCTAAAGATGATGTCATTTCCCAAATCCTTCTTGTTTTTTGTAATTGATTCTATCCGGGATTTAGTCTTTAAATAATCTTTCAAGATTGAAAGAGTGGCTTTGGTTGCCGATGAAAGAGCTATCCCCGCCTCATAAATTTTCTTCCTTTCTATTTTCCCTAAGTACGGAATCATCTTTTTGACAAGCTCCTCTTCGTATTTACTTTCTTGCTCTAATTCTTCCGGAGTCTTGAATTCATCGTTTACGTCCTCTAAGATAATCACCGGGAAATTGTTTTTGATAAAATCTTTCTCTTCATCAGTAAGATCAACAAAAGCTTCTTTAGACAGAGAATCTGCCAGGTATAAACCCTCGAAAAGATAACAAATAGAGGTTTTCAACGACGGGGGAAGGTCTTTTGATACCTTAGAGTAATGTTGCATAAACCTATTATTTTGGATATCAATTTTAAAATCTTCCATTGCAACTTTTGAGGATAGATCGTCTATAGAATTTGCTTGAAGATAGGCGGAAAGAGAGGGAATTAGATCAAGCTCCGAGCTTAAAATGGCTTTATTTATGTTTTGACTAATAGAATTGTTAAATAGGAAAAGGTCTAAAGGTTGGTGCATGAAGGAATCAACGAGTTTCAGTCGGAACGAATCCACATCCGCGTAGTCATTTCTAAATCTAAGATCATTTTGGGTCATCTTCATACACCTTAAAGCCTCATCCAGCGTATTTTGCCAGGATGCTATCGAATCATTCTCCGAAGCCAATCTCTCTTGCGACTTTGAGGGAGAATAGTTTCCCAAATAGATTACTAAAAATAAGAAGATAATGGATATTACTTTTTTCATTTGGGCTTTCTCTTTCACCTCTCCCCCTGATTCCCCCTCTCCATACTTATGGAGAGGGGGACAAAAGGGGGTGAGGTTATCTTTTTTTCTTTTCAACGATCTTGACTACCACAATGCTGACCTCATACAGCAAATAAAGGGGACCGGCTAACATTAATTGCGTAAATGCATCTGGAGTAGGTGTTATTACCGCAGACAGGATCAAAATCCCTACAATCGCATACTTGCGACCTTTAGCTAAGCCTTGAGAACTTACTATTCCCAGTTTTCCTAAAAAATAAAATATGAGAGGAAGCTCGAAAACCGCTCCGAAAGCCAAAGTTAGATAGCTGATAAAGCTGACGTAGTCGCCTATTCTTATCATGGGCTTCAGTTTTGGGGTCCCGAATCCCAAGAGAACTTTTATGCTCAAGGGCAATATAAACAAAAAGCAAAAGGCCGATCCTGCCAAAAAGAAAAAGGTGGAGAAAAGCACTACCGGAACCACCAGTTTGACTTCTCTTTCCAAAAGTCCGGGAACCACAAACTGCCACAGATGATAAAATACCACCGGCAGGCTGGCAATTAGTCCAGCTATCAAGGAGATTTTAATTCTTATGCTGAAAGCTTCGGTGGGTGACATGAAATAAACCTCTGGGATAGGCTTGGTGAGAAAATCTATCAATCTTTCGGAAAAAAAATATGCCACGATGGAAAAAAGAAAGACGGAGATAATACATTTGATTAGCCTACCTCTCAATTCCTCCACATGATCCAGAAAGGACATTTGTTTTTTTTCTTTCGCCATATTCGGCTCTCGCAAATCCTTAGAAAATACAATCAAATAAATAATATCACTTCAGCCAGTTGTCAATCGAAAACTAATACAAAGGTACTAAAATATTCTGCATTGTCATTGCCCAGACGAGCGGATGCTCCCGTCAGGGGGCGCGTCCGTGCGAGTCCCCCACCAGAGACAGGGGACGGGGCAATCTCCTGTTTTTCTCGCTGGTAACGGACACCCTGTCCGTTATCATAGAACGTCACGGACGAGGGCGTCCGTGACGAACAAGAGAAGGAACTTTATCTTTTCAAATCCCCCTTTGTCCCCCTTTACAAAAGGGGGAATCATAATCTTCTTTATAAAAGAGGGAATCTTTAATCCTCTCTTTAAAATAGAGAAACAAAATCCCCCTTTGAAAAAGGGGGATTCAGGGGGATTATAAATCTCAGAATTTTAACTCCGATGACTGGTAACTTGTGACGAAAGCCGTTTGGCAAGAATTACCCCAAAAGATTTTTAAGCTCGTTCATAAATTCGTTTATGTCTTTAAATTTATGATATACCGAAGCGAATCTGACGTAGGCTACCTCATCTAAATCCTTTAATCTCTTCATCACCGCCTCCCCTATCTCTTTGCTGGTAATCTCGGTTTTGGAAAGATTTTGCAGTTCCTCCTCTATCTCCTCCACCAGGGAGACTATCTTTTTGGAGCTGATTGGTCTCTTTTTGCAGGCAAGCTCGATTCCCCTTTGAAGCTTCTGTCTATCGAAAGGCTCCCTTCGTCCGTCGTTTTTTATTACGATTAAGGGGACGTCTTCAATATATTCATAGGTGGTGAAGCGTTTGCCACAGGATTCGCATTCTCTTCTTCTCCTCACCGACCTTCCATCCTGTGAGGGTCTTGAATCAACCACCCTATCTTTTTCCTGTCCACAAAACGGGCATTTCATACTTTTCCTCGCCTTTTCCCACTAGTGGCATGTAACATAAATTCGTTCCTATTGTAGTTGCCCCGCCAAAGGCGGGGCGTACTGGCGACACTGCTCAATAAATTGAGCAACTACATAATTTCTAACCTTCTAACTTTTCCGCCAGAGGCGGATCTGCCTATGGCAAACAAACCTTCTAACCTTTAAAAATCTGAATTCTAACTTTTGCCTCTTTCAACATCTCCTTGGACATCTTGTCCGGGTAACTATCCTTAATTATTATCTTTCTTATCCCGGCATTGATAATCAACTTCGTGCACAAAATACAAGGCTGGGTGGTGGAATATAAGATGCCATCTTTTATGCTCACCCCAAACAAGGCGGCCTGGACGATGGCATTTTGTTCGGCATGAGTAGCTCTGCATAGCTCATGTCTTTCCCCTGAAGGGATGCCTAACTTTTCTCTGAGACAACCTGTCTCCAGACAATGTTTAAGTCCTGAGGGAGCACCGTTATATCCGGTCGCCAATATTTTTTTGTCTTTCACGATCACTGCTCCCACCTGTCTTCTCAAACAGGTGGAGCGGGTAGCGGCTAATTCGGCTATGCTCATAAAATATTCATCCCAGGAGGGGCGAGTTCTTTTTAGCTTGTTTTTCCCTTTCTGGGAAGGTTTTATTTTCCGAGATGATGTCAAGTTCTTCCTTTGGGTCTCTGAAAAAGTAAGCTCCAAAGAATCCAGCCTTTGGCGAGACTATTGTAGTTGCCCAATTCATTGGGCTCTTTGTAAGCTCGATGAATCGAGCAACTACAATCAAAGGACTTTTTCAGAGCTCTCCCTTTTATTCAAAATTGATTCTTACCGGATTCCCAACTTTTGCTTTTAACAGCTTTTGTGCGCTTCCTTGATTGACCGCTAACTCCAAAAAATTCGAACTCCCAATAAGCGCACCTAATTCCTGTTCTTTTATTTCAAAATATAATCGGTTTATCCCTTTTATTCGTCTTTTCCCCACGATTATTTCTGTCTTTTTTTTATTTTCTAAAAGATCGGCGGGGATGTTGGTGATAAGATTGCCAAAACGATCTATATGAATGATCTCGCCTTTTAAGCCTTTCTGTTTCGATTCGGGTTGAGGGATGATAAATTTCACGCATTCCTTTGCAGGTGATCCGAACTCATCAATTTTGATTCCTAAGGAAAGATAGGCGGCGACCGGGGCAAAGATGTCTCTGGCGTGAAAAGTGCTGGAGGGTTTGGCCAAGAAATATTTTTTGTTGGAAATAATTATTATGTCAACAATATCCTCCCTTTGATAAATGAAGCTGAAGATTCCATTATCCGGACCCACAAAAAAGAAATCTTTAGTTTTTATTAAAATCGGCTGGCGCAAGCTTCCGACTCCCGGATCCACAACCGCCAGATGAATAGTTCCTTTTGGAAAATATTTGTAAAAATTATTCAGGGCAAAGGCGGCGCCTAAAACATCATAAGAATCAATATCATGTGTTACGTCCACAATTTCAGCTTGAGGACTGATCCTTTTGATTACCCCTTTGACCGCACCCACGTAGCCGTCCTTAGTGCTGAAGTCGGTAAGGAGTGTGATTATCTTTTTTTTCATTTATATGTTGTGAAAGATATAGGTCAAGAGTAGGGGATGGTTGGAAAAGTGTTTTCGGAGGGCGGAAGCGAAGTTTCCGCTGCGCAAGCAAGCTTGCGCACTCCTTCCCTTCCACTTGACCAAAGCCTATGACATCATAAATCCAAAAGAGTCAATCCTGTCTCGGGGTCGGGCTTTCTTTCTATTTTGCTTTCGGATGGAATGATCACAAATTCACCCGTGGCGGAGATGGTGGCGGAGAAGAGGTGTCCTGAGAATGCTTTC
>JALHUP010000282.1 GCA_022866585.1 Candidatus Zixiibacteriota bacterium
AAGGGAACTAAAACCCCACTCTCCAAACCCCAATCAAAGGAGAGTCCCTGGAAGATAGAAGGAAGAAAAATGGGACTGAGGCGATTCTGATGGTGCTTGGGTAATTGAATAAAGATTCCTTTTTTGGGTTTCGTTTAAAAAGGTTGCGGTATCGGTTTATGGTGAGCTTGTCGAACCCATTACGTATCGTCTAAAAAGTCATGGTCCTTCGTTTCTCGTCTAAAATACGATGGACGAAACCGAAAGACGACATACGATACGTGGCCGACTTGTAGTGAGCGTAGCGAATCTAAACCCAAACCGATAAACGACAAACAAACCATAGCGCGTAGGCAAGCCTTCACGGCTTGCAAGTTTTGTAGACAAAAAGAGCTTTACATGAAATACATCGTCAAAATCGAAGACAAAAATTTTCAAATAGATATTACCGAAAGAGATGGGGAATTAGAAATCGATCTGGATGGTAAGCCGGTCTCGGCAGATTTCATTAAGATAAAAGGGAAGAACCTGGTCTCCTTTTTATTCAACCATAGATCGTTCGATCTGGAGTTTTCCAAAAACCAAAACGAGGTCTCGGTCTTCTTAAACGGAAGAAGATACGATTGTCTTCTGGAAGATGAAAGAAGCCTCCGGCTTAAACAATTGGGTGGACTTGAGGTTGAAACCAAGCAAGAAAGGGAATTGAGAACTCCCATGCCCGGATTGGTCACAGCAATAGAAGTAAAAGAAGGCGATTTTGTCAAAGCCGGACAGGGGGTGATAATCGTAGAAGCCATGAAGATGGAAAATGAGCTAAAAGCCAAATTTGATGGAAAGGTGAAATCCATTAAGGTGAAGGAACATCAGGCAGTGGATAAGGATGATATGTTGATCGTTTTTGAATAAAAAGGGTAGCCGCCCATTTGGGCGGTTTGATCGCAGTTTCTTAGGTCAAGCATGTCCGAAGGACTGCCTGACAAAAATAGCTGAGAGATAAAATCTTAAAAGAGGTTGTTTACCCATGAAAAAAAGAACCTACAAAATGTTTGTTGAAGATATGCTGGAAGCTATGGATAAGATTGACCGTTACACAAAAGGTTTGCCTTATGAGAAGTTTGCGCAAAACAGTATTCTTGTGGATGAAGTTATAGGCAATCTTGAAATCATTGGCGAAGCATCGGAGAATATTCCAGAAGAGATGAGAGAAAAATATCCGAACGTTCCCTGGAGAAAGATGATCGAGCTAAGTAATGTTGTTGATTTAGCTATTGTTTGGGAGATTGTAACCAAGGATCTACCAGAGACAAAACCTAAGTTTATAGCGATGCTAAAGAGCTTTGAGGAGAAGGAATAGGGATGCCTCGCTGGGTGGACTCCAAACTGAAAGAATGATTGTCACCCTGAGCGAAAGCGAAGGGTCTGAGATTCTTCGCTACACCCAGAATGACACAGGACTAAACTAACCCGCATTATCTTGGAGGGTTCGTTTTGAAGAAAGAAAAGAAAATATCAACTGCTTCGGAAATCGAAATCGAGGAGCTTTACACCCCTGACTCCATAGCCGATTTGGACTACAGTCAGGACTTGGGGTATCCCGGAGAGTATCCTTTCACCCGTGGGATATACAAGAATATGTATCGCGGTCGGCTGTGGACCATGCGGCAGTATGCCGGGTTTGGCACTGCGAAGGAGACTAACAAAAGATATAGATATTTGTTAGAACAGGGTCAGACCGGTCTTTCTGTTGCATTCGATCTTCCCACCCAGATAGGATACGATTCCGATCATCCGCTATCCGAAGGGGAGGTAGGGAAAACTGGAGTGGCAATAGATACTTTGGGGGATATGGAGATTTTGTTCAAAGAGATTCCACTGGATAAAGTCTCTGTCTCCATGACCATCAACGCCACCGCTTCAGTCCTTTTGGCAATGTATGTGGTTCTGGCAAAGAGAAACAATGTTCCGCTTGATTTACTTTCCGGAACTATTCAGAATGATATCTTAAAAGAATATATTGCCCGCGGGACTTTTATCTTTCCTCCGAAACCCTCCATGCGATTGATTACTGATATTTTTAAGTATGCCAAAGAAAATCTCCCCAAGTGGAATCCCATAAGCATCAGTGGTTATCATATAAGAGAGGCAGGCTCGACTGCGGTTCAGGAGATCGCCTTCACCCTTTCCAATGGAATAGCTTACGTCAAGGCGGCTATTCAAGCGGGGCTTGATATTGATGAATTTGGGAAAAGGCTTTCCTTCTTTTTGAATTCTCATAATAATTTTTTTGAGGAGATTGCAAAATTCAGAGCCGCACGAAGACTTTGGGCAAAAATCATTCGTGAGGAATTCAAAGCCAAGGACCCGGATTCGGCAAAATTCCGTTTCCACACCCAGACCGCAGGCTGCACCTTAACCGCCCAACAGCCTGAAAACAATGTGATACGAGTGACCTTGCAGGCACTGGCTTCAGTATTGGGTGGCACTCAATCTTTGCATACCAATTCAAGAGACGAAGCTTTAAGCCTCCCCTCCCAAGAGTCTGCGGAGATCGCTTTGAGAACTCAACAGATAATCGCCTACGAGAGCGGCGTTCCCGATACTGCGGATCCTCTGGGCGGTTCATATTATGTGGAATATCTGACCAATGAAATAGAAAAAAGAGCGCAGAAGTATATTGATTTCATTGAAGAAAAAGGAGGTGCGCTCTGGGCAGTCGAATCGGGATACTATCAGAAAGAAATTCAAAAGAGCGCCTACGAGTATCAAAAGCAAATCGAGAGCAAAGAAAGAATCATCGTGGGGGTAAATAGATTCGAGACTGAAAGAAAAGAGATCAAAAATGTTTTCAAAATAAGCCCGAAGGTGGCACAAGAGCAAATAAAGAGATTAAAGGCGGTTCGGAAAAAAAGAGACAAAGAAAAAGTTAAAGATTGTTTGGAAAACTTGAAAAAAAAGGCTTTGACAGATGAAAATTTGATGTATCCTATAGTCGAGTGCGTTGAATCTTATGCCTCCCTGGGAGAGATATGCGAGGTATTAAGATCGGTATGGGGGGAGTATAAGGAAAATGTGTTGGTGTGAATATGTCTGCCGTCAGCAGTCCGCCGTCCACCGCTAAAAGAGAATAGCGATAAAATGGACGAGATAAAGAAAAAGTTATGAAACTGAACAAAATTGACCATATTGGTATTGCAGTAAAGGACATCAAAGAGGTATCAAAATTTTATAAGGATGTCTTTGATTGCCAGACATCGGAAGAGATGGAGGTTCCGGAAAGAAAATTAAGGATAGCGTTTACAGAAATTTCCGGAGTTAAATTGGAATTCTTGATGCCTACTGATAAAGAAAGCACGGTGGCAAAATTTATAGAGAAAAGAGGGGAAGGAATTCATCATATATGTTTTGAAGTTGATGATATAGAAAAAATGGTCTCGGAATTGAAAAACAAAGGTGTGGAATTGGTGGATGAAAAACCGAGATTGGGCGTGGAGGGAAACAAGATTATTTTTCTTCAGCCTAAAAGTGCGTACGGGGTTTTGATTGAATTAAAAGAGAGGTGAGTCTGCTAAAACCTTCTCCCCTTGTGGGAGAGGGTGGGGTGAGGGGAAAGAAGGAGATCAAAATTAAAAAAGCAAAATGTCCTTCGACACTGAGTCTCAGGACGAAGTGCAAAATTACAGATTAAAATTTAAAATTAGTGAATCAAAAAATTGGAACTGGAAATAATTTTGAATTTTTCTTTTTGCATTTTTAATTTAGGTGCGGAGCACTGATTATGGGCATATTCGAGTTAATGGAAAAGCACGGCCATGAGGAGCTTTTATTCTGCTACAATAAACCCTCAAAGCTAAAAGCCATCATCGCCATTCATAATACCACACTGGGGAATGCCATCGGTGGATGCAGATTATGGGGATATAAATCTGAAAAGGAAGCACTTTTGGATGCCTTGAAATTGTCGGAGATAATGACTTATCAGTCGGCAGTGGCAGATTCAGATACAGGTGGGGGCAAGGCGGTGTTATGGAAAGATTTCGAGGAGGAGACTGACGAAGCCTATTTCCGAGCTTTGGGAAGATTTGTGGAAGGACTGAAAGGGAGATTTGTCACCTATCCGGACTTAGGCACGGATACTCAACATATGAAATATATCCGAAGGGAGACCCCCTATGTGCTGTTATATGAATCTCCCACCGGCGGGATCAAAGCCGA
>JALHUP010000008.1 GCA_022866585.1 Candidatus Zixiibacteriota bacterium
CGCCGATGAAGTGAAGGAAATGGGGATATATCCCTATTTCAGGGCCATCTCATCCGGGCAGGATACCGAGGTGATGGTCGACGGCAAAAAGATGATCATGATCGGTTCCAATAACTACTTGGGCTTGACCTCGCACCCCAAAGTTAAGGAGGCGGCCATGGAGGCAGTGAAAAACTATGGCTCCGGCTGCTCCGGCTCTAGATTTCTTAACGGCACATTAGTTATTCACGAGGAGCTGGAGCGAAAGTTAGCTGAATTCATGCGAAAAGAGGCGGCTCAAGTTTTTTCCACAGGTTTTTTGACCAATTTGGGAACCATCTCCACCCTGGTGAATAGAAAAGATAACGTGATCATCGACCGATCCGACCACGCCAGCATTGTGGATGCCTGCCGGCTCTCTTTTGGAAATGTTATCAAATTCAAACATAACGACATGTCCGATTTGAAAAGAGTTTTGAGCTCGTGCGAAAACAAAGCGGGAAAACTTATCGTGGTAGATGGGGTCTTCAGCATGGAAGGAGATATTGCCAATCTTCCCGAGATTGTGAGCTTAGCCAAGCAAAATAACGCCCGGGTTATGGTGGATGATGCCCATGCCATCGGGGTTTTAGGCGAAAATGGTCGGGGCACCTCAGAACACTTTAATCTGGAAGATGAGGTTGACATTGTGATGGGGACTTTTTCCAAATCCTTCGCCTCCATAGGTGGGTTCATCGCTTCAAGCGAGAGGGTGATAAACTACATCAAGCATTTTTCTCGTGCCTTGATCTTCTCCGCCAGCCCACCCCCAGCCGCAGTGGCCGCTTGTTTGGCCGCTTTGGATATTATTAAGAGTGAGCCAGAAAGAAGAGAAAGATTATGGGAGATAACCCGAAGGATGCACAAAGAGCTCAAAGCCTTAGGATTTAATATTGGAAATTCCCAGACCCCCATAATTCCCATTTATATTGGGGACGATATCAAAACTTTTCAGTTCTGGAAAATGTTATCGGATGAAGGAATTTTCACCAATCCTATAATCAGCCCTGCGGTTTCCTCCGGCTCTCAACTCCTCCGCACCAGCTACACCGCCACCCATACGGATGAACAATTGGATAAAGTTTTGGAGGTATTTGAAAAGGTGGGGAAAAAGATGGGGGTGATTTAGATGTGCTCCCTGCTTTCCGTTGGTGTTCTTCACCAACGGAAAATGGACAATAAAAGATGAGTAAACAAACTATGTCCATAAACCAGATCAGAGAAATTGGTTTGGAGGTATTGACCAAAGCTTTAGGTCCGGTAGGTATGGTTCGCTTTCTGCAACAATTCGAAAGAGGAGAAGGAGATTATACCAAAAATCGAGAAAAGTGGCTAAGAGGGATAAGTCTGCAAAGCATTTTGAGGGGAATCAAAAGAAAACACCAAAAATAATAAGTTTTCCATTTCCCAAAGGCAAGGTCTGGGTAATAACTGTCTATGAGGACAAACCAAAAAGATGAAATCAAAAACTGAAGTGGGATTTTGGAACGGAGAGCGTTGCGAATACTGTGAGGGGTTTATTGTAGAGAAAACAGTGGATTTGCCACGAAGGGTTGGGAAAAGATATGTTCTCATCAAAAACGTCCCGGTGGGCGTGTGCAAAGAATGTGGGACCCGCTATTTTGCCGCGAATATCTTAAAAACTATCGAGGCAACCATTCGTGCACGGCGAAAGGCAAAAAGAAAAATCTGTATGCCGGTGTATTCGCTTTAAGACAAATCCCAACTCCCCCCGAACGCAAGGATACCACCTCTCGATCGTCCCGGACGAGGGCGTCCGTAACGAACAAGAGACATCGACCCATAGAAAGGAGTAAAGAGGGATGAATTCGGAAGGTTTATCTAAGATACATTCCAACCTGTGGTTGGGAGTTAGCCTTGCCATTGGGCTCATAGTTTCAACGCTCATCGTTGCCAATATGGTGAAAACGGTCAAATTAGCCAATCAGACCATAACTGTGAAAGGGTATTCGGAAAAACGGATACGTTCTGATTTTATCGTGTGGAAGGGAAGCTTTACCTACCGCGCTTCTCAGATCACAGAAGCTTACAAATCTCTCTCACATGATTTATCACTGGTGGAGGAGTATTTGACTTCCAAGGGGATCCCCAAGGATCAGATAACGGTTTCGTCCATCTCTACCCGAACCATGCCCAAGTATGATGAAAAGGGAAGACCTACAGATGAAATTGCAAGTTATGAGCTTAGTCAGGAGGTAGAAATCCAATCAAGTGAAGTGGACAAGGTCGCCGCCATTGCCCGGGAAGCAACGGAGCTGATAAATAAAGGGGTTTATTTTCAATCCCAGCCACCTAAGTATTTCTATACTAAATTAAGCGATCTAAAAGTTGAAATGGTGGCTTCTGCCACAAAGGATGCCAGACAAAGAGCGGAACAACTGGCAGTTAACAGCGGATGTAAAGTTGGGTCGCTCCGCTCGGCAACTATGGGAGTTTTCCAGATAACTAAAGCCTATTCCACGGAAATGGCGGACTACGGGATTTATGACACATCCACTTTGGAAAAAGATATAAAAGCGGTGGTGACCGCCAGTTTTTCGATTGAGTAACCGAGTTCCCATAAAGCGTCACGGATGAGATCGCCCGTGACGAACAAGAGGGTCGAGGGTGAGGGCACCCTCGACCAACAGGTGTTAGCCTTTCCAATAAGAGCTTTTACAAACCCTCATTTCTTCGTCCCCATCTCTGAAACCCAAATGGAAATAAAGTTGTATATAGAAGAAGTGGAAACAAAAAAGGATTTGATGGAATTCGTCAAGTTGCCCTGGAAAATCTATGAGAATGACAAGAA
>JALHUP010000283.1 GCA_022866585.1 Candidatus Zixiibacteriota bacterium
GGTTTGGTGGACCATCCTCTGGCTAAGGAAAGAATGCGGGTTTATAGCTCTCGCGATCTTGTTGGTCCTCATAATAAGCTTAAAATAAGCGTCCGGGAGATTGACATAAAAGACCTTCGCCATGTTTACGATTTCACTCAGCCCCAGATAGAGCTACTTTATGCGGTGAGCCACTTATTCGGAGAAGACTGGTTGACGAAGGTGGCTTATGCCACTATGGACGATCTTTTAGTGAACCTTCCCAGCGGCAGAGGATTTTTTGAGTCAACTGCGGGAGTTATACAAAGGAGAGCGGGTCAAATCTTGAGACTCCCCTTCATTCATAAAGACTCCTCTGTGTCTATCACCAGAAATGTCATCAATGATTTAAAATCTGGTAAGCTGGTGTTGGTGGATACTTCCAACATGTCCGAACAAGAAGAGCTTTTGATCTCAGCAGTCCTGGCCCGTGCGGTCTTCTTCCACAATAACAAAGCTTATCAAGACCCAGCTAAATTCAAAGAGCTTTTGCCCACGGTAATCGTGATGGAGGAGGCACAAAGGGTTCTTTCGCAGAAAGGGAAATCGGATATAAATATCTTCGCTCAAATTTCCAGAGAAGGCAGAAAATTCAAGACCGGGCTTTGCGCCATCACCCAACAGCCCAAGCTGATAGATGAAGAATTGTTGTCCCAATTCAATACCCTTTTCATTTTAGGATTGGCAGATGAGCGGGACAGAAACATCGTGAAATCTTCTGCCAAGCAGGATATCTCCGATTTAGGAACGGAGATTCAGATGCTGGAGGCCGGGGAGGCTTTGATCACCTCGCCTCAAGCTCCATTTGCCATCCCTGCAAAAATTCATCTTTATGAAAAATGGTTAAAGACCAGAGTCTCTGAGAATAAGAAATTTGAGAAAGTGAAAGTAGATGAAGAGTTTTTCTAAAAGCTCCACCACCCGGAGTAGCGAGACTTGTCTCGCGTTTTAAATTTAGCACCTAACTTAAGATCATCAACTATTTAACTTGATGTCTCTTGTAACTGTAAATTGTTCTAACTGACTTTAGTCAGGCTTAGGTGCTAACGCCACTGAAGTGGCTTAGAACTTGACCTTAATCTTATGCGGAAACAGGGTATGTTAACTTATTTGGTTGAAGACCATAAGTTAGGTGTTGGCGTTTGTGCTACAATAGTCTGAAAGGAACAAGATATGCCTTCTTTTTATCTATTAGTCATAATTGTTTCGGCGGTCTGGATACTTTCAGAAGTGGGGTTAGTCATACTCCGCCGTTCTTCAAAAACAAGTTATGCCACGCACCAAAAAGGAGGCTCACCCCGAAGTCTCTGGCTGATCATTATCCCTTGCATCACCATAGGAGTTTTTTGGAGCTTTCAGACATTAGGATTCATCAAATCAGCCAGATTTTACATCATTTGGTTCGGGTTAGCCTTGATAATCTTGGGACTTATTATCAGATGGATTGCTATATATACCCTGAGAAAATATTTCACCGTTGACGTCGCTATTTTTAAAGATCACAAAGTCATAAAGAGTGGTCTTTACAAATCCATTCGTCATCCCGCTTATGCCGGAAGTTTGGTTTCCTTTTTCGGCTTAGGGTGGGCTTTGGGCAACTGGGTCAGTTTTATCATCATCTTCTTTCCGATACTATTTGCCTTTATTCGTAGAATCAACATAGAAGAAAGAGCATTAGTCTCCTCACTTGGCGAAGAATATAGAGAATATATGAGAAAAACCAAGCGTTTGATTCCCAAGATATATTAAAATCCAGCACCTAACTTAAGTTAGGTGCTGGTGTCTCTCTATTCCTCTCCCCACGGGGGAGAGGGTAGGGTGAGGGGGGATCAAATCATACGGGTATCTTAAAAATTCGGAATTGAAATTCACATGCGTTTCGTCCACATATCTGACAGCCATTTAGGGGCATACGGGTTTTCTCGACGGCTTTCCTTGTCCGGATATAATCAAAGAGAAGAGGATATCTGCAACTCATTTGCATCTGCGGTTGATAAGATCATTGAGCTTTCGCCCGATTTTGTTCTGCATGCCGGCGATCTTTTCCATTCCGTTAGACCCACCAATAGAATCATCAATTTCGCCATAAGGCAAATCTTGCGAATAGTAAATCTAAAAATACCGATGGTGATCATTTCGGGAAACCATGACACCCCCAAACAGAGATCAGTGGGCTCAGTCTTTTCATTTTTTGAAGTCTTCTCCCCTTTCCTTCATTTAGTATATAAGAATAAATATGAGTGCATTGATCTAAACCAGACCGCCATCCACGCCATTCCCCATTGTCTGGATCAAGAAAATTTCGGAGAGGAATTGGCTAAGGTTAGAATTGACCAGGAGGCGAAATATAATATCTTGATGTTACATGGAGTGGTAGCCGGCATCCCGGAATTCTCAATGGGGGAGTTATCTGAGCAAGAAATTTCTACTTCCTACTTTGATCTGGGCTTTAATTATGTGGCTTTAGGTCATTATCATCGCCATTGTCAAGTTGCACCTGGTGCCATCTATGCAGGATCCACCGAAAGGCTGTCCCTGTCGGAGTTGGGTCAGGAAAAAGGATTTGTGGAAGTCGAGATTCAAGATTCTCCGCCGAAGGTGGATCCGCCTCTGGCGGAAAAATTCAAGGTTCAAAATTCAAATTTCAAATTTCATCCAGTGGCTTGTCGTGA
>JALHUP010000284.1 GCA_022866585.1 Candidatus Zixiibacteriota bacterium
ACCGAATGATCTATAGTCTGTGTTTCTACTTTAATAACAAATGGGAGAGGAAAACTGAAAGGATTCGACCCATAGCCCAATACTTTGACCAAGCAGCTTAAAACTAATGCGGAAGGATCACCTGAAATCGTTCAACCAAATTTGCACACAAATTCAAACATTACCTACAATGATTCAGTTTGGCAAAGATAATTTTTACTTTTTAGTCGTATCTTTTAATTTTTATTTTTGAATTTTTAGTTGGCAAAATGTTTCGACAAAAGGAGTTTTGAATGTATTTGCAAATAGATGGCAATTACGGTGAAGGGGGTGGGCAGATATTGAGAACCACTTTATCCCTTTCCTGTCTTTTAAAAAAACCGGTGGAGATAATTAACATCAGGAAGGGGAGAAAGATTCCCGGCTTACAGCCCCAGCATCTTGCCTCAGTTAATGCCTGCAAAAGCATCAGTGAAGCCGAAGTCGAAGGAAACAAGCTGCAGTCTTTGACTTTGAAATTTTCTCCTCAAAAAATTAAAGGCGGAGATTTCACTTTCAATGTGGCAGAAGAGAAAAGAAGCGCCGGATCAACATCTTTGATTTTGCAGGCGCCATTTTTACCTTTGAGCTTATCTGATCAAATATCAGAGCTTACTTTATTAGGCGGGACCCATGTTCCCTGGAGTCCTCCTTTTGATTATCTAAAAGAGATCTTTTTACCTATGGTCAGAAAGATCGGATGTCAAATAGAGCTTCAGATAAAGAAATGGGGCTGGTATCCTAAAGGGGGAGGAGAAATCCATTGCATGATCCATCCAGTAGAAAAATTGGCATCTCTTAATTTGACTGAAAGAGGAAGACTTTTGAATCTAACAGGAATCTCAGTCGTCTCCAATTTGCCCACCCCTATTGCAGAAAGACAGAAAAACCAAGCCTTAAAAATACTAAAGGAAAAAGATTTTTCACCAGAAATTAAAATAGTCCAAGCTCCCTCTATCGGTCAGGGCACCTTTTTCTTTTTGAAGGCGGAGTTTGAAAACTCCGTAGCCGGCTTTGGAGCTTTGGGCGAAATAGGCAAAAGAGCAGAGAAGGTGGCAGAGGAGGCTTGTCAAGAATTTTTGGAATTCATAGAGACCAAAGCCGCCATTGATCCACATCTATCAGACCAATTGGTCCCCTATTTAGCCTTGGCAGATGGACAATCCTCTTTTACCGTTTCCCGAATATCCCAGCATCTTTTGACCAACATCTGGGTGGTCCAACAATTCCTTCCAACAAAAATCACGGTGGAGGGCAAAGAGGGGAGCGAGGGGAAGGTGATTATTACCCCGTCTTAAATTCACAACCTGAGAAAAACCCCCGCCGATAAAACCGTCGGCGGGGCCCCGCCTTTAGATACATACCGTAGCGCCGGCGCCAATTTCTGCACCGGCGGAATAGCTATCAAAGATTCATACGAGTTTTCTGAGATTTCCTACCCCGCAAGATTAACCAGAGGATATTTTTTATTCTCAAGCCTGTAGTGAGCGAAGCGAATCTAAAAGCTAAAAGTCTAAAGGATTTTTTAGTAACGTTGAATTTGAAAAAACGCACGGGCCATTTGAGTTCGTTTTTATCACAAAGGGTAGAAGTTTTTAGCCTATCGGTTTGTTTTTTGGGATCATTTAATTTCAATTCCTCTTTGCAGTCTCCCTCATTCGCTATAATTTCATGGTTCGACATGCTCACCATATTATCAATCTTACCTATTACCCTTATGGCTTCTTTGATTCCTCTTTCAATCTGTTTGAATTTTTTGAAACTAATAAGTCCGTGTTTATACTTTATTTCGTTAAGTCTTAAAGCAGACTGGTAGGTGCTTTGCACAATTTCATCTCTGTTCATCCAGACAGTTTCGTAGTTCAGCATATGTTTCCAGCTTGGACTCAAAAGCGCCCGCCGGTGTTCTTCCAGAGTGCGATAAAACAATTTGTAGCCGAACTTTTCCGGATTCTCAAAAACGCAACTGCCCGGATCTACAAAAGGAGCTAAAGGTGCAATATAAGAATGAAGTCTTTTCCCTTTACCAAATCTTTCTAACAGGTGATCGCAATATTCCACCGTATCTAAAACCGATTGATAATTCTGGTGAGACAAGCCGATCATAAAGAACAAATCCAGCCTCTGGCAGCCAAATTCTAAGGCGGACCCTATCATCCCCTCCATTTTCTCGTTATCATAAGGTCGACCAAAACCAGCTCTAACCTTTTGGTCATGAGACTCAGGTGAAAGTTGAATATTGAAGTGTGGAATGGATGAAGCTATACTTTTTAATGATTCGTGGTTAGGAATGTCAAAAAATTCCAAAACCAGGTGATTATCTACCCTTTGTTTTTTAAGCAAATCTAAAAGCGTTTGAGCATACTCCTCTCCGGGTTGAAAAATATCCCCAATCACGAAAATCGGACCTTTGAAATATTTGGAAATCCGATTTATGTCTGAGGCTACCAATTTTGGATCTCGGTAGGCTGGCTTTCTTCGGTGACAGAACTTTTGATAAGCCTCAAAAGAACCGCCACAGGTTCGGCAATGATAGGTGCAGCCCCGACACGTAAAGACTGCAGTTATAGGATATTTCTCCCAATCTGAAAAAGGAAGATAGCCGGAAAGATCCCTATGCTTTATGACTGATCTGATGATGTGGGCATAATCAATAGAAAACTCATTTAAATCTTCCGGAACATAGGTGATCAGGTTTGTCGTTATCTTCCCATTCTTTTTATAAGTCAAATTGGGAACCGAAGACAACCCATTTCCATTTTGCAGGGCTGACAAAAGATTTAAAAGAGGCACCTCCGCTGATTCTCCACGGATGACAAAATCCACCTGAGGATACTTGATTAGTTCTTGATGAAAATAAGTCGAGGAAAGTCCTCCGAAAATCACCGGAGTTTGAGGATGATATTTCTTGACTATCTTAGCTAACTCTAAGCTTCCCTGGGCATGGGGCAGCCAATGCAGGTCAATACCAAAAGCTTTGGCTTTTAAATTTTTGATCTCTTTTTCCGGATCATATTTGAGATTTGAAAGCATCTTGGAAGCAACGTTCACGATCCGGACGTCATAACCATATTGATTTAAATAGGAAGAGAGACTGACAAAGCCCAGAGGATACATCTCAAAAACCGGAGTGGAGGGGATAACGTCGCTTATGGGACCAAAGAAAATCGAGCTTTTCCTGAAATCGTAGACGCAAGGAGGATGAAGGAGGATTAAATCAGTCATAGGAAATTAAAAA
>JALHUP010000285.1 GCA_022866585.1 Candidatus Zixiibacteriota bacterium
AGATTCCCTACCTGAAAATCAGAGAACTGTGATTCTGCTAAATCAATATGAAGGATTTTCTTATCAGGATACGGCGAAGATATTAGATTGCTCCGTCTCTGCTGTTGAGTCTAGATTATTCAGGGCAAAAGAGAGCTTAAAGAAAAAGTTAGCTACACATATTAAAAAAGATGCAATTTGACCGCAAGTTTTGGAACGTATTTGTGTTTATAGTATATGAATGAGGAGATTATTCAAATGAAATGTCAGAAAGTAAGAAAAAAGTCATCAGCATTCGTGGATGGTGAGCTAAGTGAAAAAAAGAAAGTAGAAATTACTCACCATTTAGAAACTTGTCCATCCTGTGGAGAAGAGGTAAAAGTCTTATCTTCACTTTCAGTTTTGTTAATGGAAGAAAAGGAGAGTATAAAGGCATCCCCATACTTTTGGAATAAATTAGAACAAAGAATTATCCATGCAGAGACAAATAAAAATGCTTTTGACGCACTTTTAGAGTGGTTGAACCGAACCCTTATTCCAGCCAGCGCTACTGCAGTTGTTGTGATTGGCTTGTTCATTGGGATTTGCTTGGGTGGGATTATTTATACAAGAATCGCCCAAATTCTTAATCCGGATAGTTCGTCTTTAGTGCAACAAGAGATGAATCAATCTTTGCATCTCAGCACTTTGAATGATTTCCCACAAGAATCGATTGGGGAGATCTATATTGGTTTGTTAGCTGAAAATAACTTACCGAAGTAAAGGTAATAAGAATGAAAAGAAAGCTCATTATTTTAGGGATACTGCTTCTGATTGCGATAAACATATCTGCGTTAGCCACCGTAGGCTATCGCTGGAAATGTGGGTATGGAGGAAAAGCCTGCGGAGGGTGTGCACCCGGAGAATATATTTGCCAACAGTTATCGCTTTCCGATTCACAAAAACAAAACATGGAAGTTTGTAGAAAGGTTTTCAGCGAAGATATTGACCAGAAAAGGGAAATTCTAAACCATAAAAGAAATGAATTAGTGGAGTTGATCAGCCAACCTACTCCCGAGGCTGAGAAGATTGACAGTTTATTAAAGGAAATAGGAAATGCGCAAACAGAATTAGAAAAAGATGTAGTTAATCATATCTTGCATGAGAAGGGACTTTTGAATCCAGAGCAACAAAAGAAGTTTCTTGATCTGATTAAAGGACGTTTACTTCCCGAGGGAAAATGCGAGAAAGTCCTGTGTCCATCTGAAAGGAGATAGGAAAGATTAGCGGACCGTTAGGTAGATACGGAAGATTTGGAGGATTGAAAAACTAAATAAACCCTAACAAAAATGAAAGGAGGTGACAAGGTGACGAAGAAAATCTTTTTAAGCCTGATGTTAGCTTTAACCTTTGTATCTCTCATCGGATTGATTGCTTACGCCTGTGGTAATCATGGAGAAAAAGGCTCTTGTCCGATGGGCATGAAGGGTGCCAAGGTTGAAACAACCAATATTGCCAACGGGATAACCTTAACAATCACTTCGGATGATCCGGAAGTAGTAAAACAGATCCAGGAATGTGCGGCAAATTGCAAATGTGAGGGAAAGAAAGATGTCAAGTGCGAAGTGACCAATGTCTCCAATGGGGTGACGATGACAATCACTTCAGATGATCCCAAAGTGGTAAAAAAGATTCAGGAACACAAGGCTAACTGCCTAAAGAACTGCCAAAAAGAGTGTGCCGGGAAAATGTCAGGTTGTTGCAAGCGAGGCACCTAATAAGTCAAGCTTTTGGATAGACTGCTACCCAAAAGAGTAGAAAAGACAGAATAAACAGGGACGGATTTTTCGATCCGTCCCTGCTTCGTTTAGGATAAATAACTAATGTGAATGAGCATTCTTTTTGGAAGAAAGCTTGATCTTCGGAAATGTATAAGTTATGCCGAGATACCTCTTTGGAGTCCCCCGACGGGCGAGTATGTATGCTTGAGCCTTCAGGGCAAATCTTAGCCATCAGTTCCCCAAGATCTAAGGATGCATGAATTCTGTGACTTGAGAGCAAAAGCTCTTGTTGCATGGACATGCCCAGACGGGAAGGCACCCGTATGGGTGGGCGTCCACTCATACGAGGGGGGTTTGCTTCAGGATGAATCCTACATACATAGGGTAAGAATATCGTCAGGATTTCCCCAAAACCCTGGCACTCCTCCCAGCTGTTTAGCACATAACCTGTAGGGTCCGCCCAGACGGACGGAGGTCTGTCAGTTTCAGGCGGGATGCTTTTCCAGACTTCTTCAGAGATCTCTTAGAAATGAGGAGTTTCCCCATTTTTTCGATCCCTACCCCGTCCATATGGACGGCTACCAACCACCCCTCATTCTATAAACTCCCCCTTGCCACACAATACTTTTCCGCCGGAGGCGGATCTGCTTCAGAAACTCTCCCAAATACCATCTATTAAACTTTACACATTCCGAAATCAGTCAAAAACTGCTTTCCCCATGACAAATCATATATGTCCTTAATTTTGGGGAGGTAATGTTTGAAGTTGTGTGTAAATTTGATTAGACCATTTCAGGTGTTCCTTCCTCATGGGTTTTAAGCTGCTGTTTGAAAATATTCAGCTATGGGTTTAATTCTTTCGGTCCTCCGCTCCCATTTGTTATTGAAATAG
>JALHUP010000286.1 GCA_022866585.1 Candidatus Zixiibacteriota bacterium
AAGAAATACCTCTGGATCGGCGAGCAGTCGCCCACCTGGGAGAAGGAAAAGGATTCTGATTTTTCTGCCGTAAAAAAAGGATGTGTCTCCATCACTCCGCTTCATTTAGACACCACCGACTACAAAGCCATCGAGCAAATCAAAAAATGGAAGCTATTGTAGAATCTGTTTTAACCGGGTGTTAGAACTCATATCAATTTACTTATCTTCGTTTTTCAGTTAAAACTCCACCGGTCAAGCTTAGCCACCGATAGCCAGACTTCTTATCCGTAAAGTCATTAACTCACCCCGTTAATATTATTTTGTTCAAGATAGCATTTTTTTTATTGACAAAGAGTTAGTAGTGGCATAAATTTGAAAAATCTATAGCGGGTGCGTGTTCTTACAGAATTAAGCATGTGAGGAATTACGATGGCAAAAGAAATTATCGGTCAGAAAGAGAAGACCCGCTATTGGCAGTTTTACCAAGAAATCATAGGCACCAGGTCAGCATTTAAAAACCAGCATCAAAAAGATATAAAGACGGATGAAGAAATTATAAAGAAGCGTTCAAAAGAAGGCAAGCACCTAATAGATAAAGAAAAGATAGAAATTGATGAGAAGCTTTTGAATGAACTTTTCCGAAATTTTATTCCCATTTTGAGAAAATACGAGACTTTTGATGATGTGGAAATCCAGGATTTGGAACAAAAAAAAGAGAAAATTGGTCTTGGAAAGCTGGTGATGTCCGTTCTGGTCGGGGATTTAGAAAATCTGAAATCCCTTGCCCAAGAGCATAATTTGAATCCGGATTTGCTTTTGTTTTTTGGATTGAATTTGGGACAAACCTTTCTTGAGCTTTATGCTCAAAAATTGAAAGGAAAATTTGACCAGGAAAACTGGCTTAAAGGTAGCTGTCCTGTTTGTGGAAGTTTTCCTGCAATGGAAAAGCTAAGGCGAGAAGATGGTAAAAGAGTTTTGTGGTGTGGCTTTTGTGGAACCCAGTGGCACTACAAAAGAATCATGTGTCCTTTTTGTGGCAATGAAGATCATAACAGCTTAAGATATTTTTTCACCGGGGGGGATTCATCCTTGGCGGAAAACCCCTTTAGGGTGGATGTGTGCGACAAATGCAAGAAGTATATAAAAACAATCGATGAAAGAAAGATGCCCGAAAACAAAATTTTAGATTTTTCCCTGGAGAACATAAACACTCTTTATTTAGACATTTTAGCCCAGAAGGAGGGATACGAAAGCTCCACTTATTGGATGATAGCCACACCGGAGAAAGGTCCTGTTTGATGGTTCATGTGAAAAAAATCACAAAGGGTGACATCTTTGAACACGTAAGGTGATACAGAAATAACTGAGGAGGTGAGATGGTATGAAAAAATCTAAGATTTATGTTTTCTTCCTGCTTCTTTTAGTAGTTGGATTCGTTTGGGTGTTTGCACAAACTTCTAAAAAAGAAGTTCCAAAACAAGAAGAACCCACTGCTTTCCAGACCAGATGCTCGATTTGCCATTCCTTGAAGGAAGTCAGGACAGGAATGGAAAAAATCATGAAGGAGATGCACCAGAAGGCGGGGATAGAAATCAGCGATTCGTCTCTCCA
>JALHUP010000287.1 GCA_022866585.1 Candidatus Zixiibacteriota bacterium
ATAGTAGATCAAAAAAATAACCTTTTAAACGACTTTTTCAACAGTCCCTTTAGTCTGCGAAATCGAGATGTTGAATTCCAATGACTTACGCAATCTAAAGATTGCGGCTACAACCTCAAAACACAATTATGACACAGTCTCAAAATGGAGAGGGGGACGGGGGGTGAGGTCCGGCTTCAATCCTTAAAACATAAATCCCCAAAAATCTTTTCCTCCATCAAACATATCACTCCAATTGAATGCTTGGAGGGAGCTGAACCTTTCTTCTCGAAAATCGGCTTGAATAAATATTTGTTTAGAATCAGAAGCAGAATGACCGCTATTATGAAACAAATGATCAAAGCCGGGATTAGAGCTTTTTTATATCTGGGCCTGATCTTTCTGAAAACCAGCCGCTTCTCTGAAATCAACTTCTGTTTTGATCTTCCTAAATCTGCCAGAACGTCCTCCGGGAATTAAGATCGGAGCTTCTCATCCTTTTTTCACAGCTTATCTACAATTTCTTGTAATTAGTACGGGGCTTCTCCTTCATACCTTCCAGAGGTTTCTCTGTTGGTGAAGAACACCAACCGAAAGCAGAGACCTCGAACTCATCCCCCTGACCCCTTCTCTTTATAAGAGAAGGGGAGCAAAAGTCCCTCTCTTCCCAAGAGAGGGATTTAGGGTGAGTTCACCATATGAGATAGTTTTGCCAATCATGGATATGCAACCGAAATCATTATTCTACTTTTGAAATATCTAACCTAAAGCCCCTTTTTTCAAATTTTTTAAATAATCTGATATGATCGTTTAAACAAGTTGGCGAAGAAGGGAGGCCAACTTTTTCCAGCACTAACCTCGCACTTAAAGAATGCCACTATCCTTTACTTCCCTTTGCCAGCTCATTTTTCAGAAAGTCTATCACTTTGACCGGAGTGGGGTCTTCTCTATTCAAAATGGCTAAATAGAAGCTGGTAAAGTCCCCCAATTGAACTAAAGAGAACATCCGGGACAAAAGAGTCTCTCCGCAACTTTCAACCTCTATTACTTTCACCCCCTCTTTCTCTATGATCCCTTTGACAATTTCCATCCTTCTTTTGATGCGAGGATGATCGTCTCTGTCTTTCAGGATGACTACAATCAGATGGTCTTTATATCCAGATAAGATTTTCCACCCTACCAATTCGTTATGGTTAAATTCGGGGAAAACATTGTTGAAGGCAAGCATTTTAGCATTCTCGCAAATCTGCCCCTTCCATCTGGTGGAGACCGCATCGAAATGATCGGTTGCGGCATAGATTATGGGAAGCTTTTTGTTAAGCTCCAAAGCGATTCTTTTAGCAAAATTTTCCTCGATCCTTGATTCCATTTTATATTTTGACCTATTTGAGCTTAAGAATTCTTTAGCCTTTCTTATCTGGTCTTTTTCGCCTTGAACAAATCCCAGTTTTTCCAGCATTACGAATATCGGAACGAACGAATATCCCAAGGCGGCTCGAGGAGGAAAACCTTTAGGTATATTTACATAGGTGATTTTGTCTTGGAGCGCTTTTTCTTTTACTTTTCCACCAGAAGATATGATAAGGATTTTGGCATCTCTTTTTTTTGCATCATCATAAGCTGACAATGTTTCCTCGGTGTTTCCGGAATAGCTGGAGACAAAAACCAAAGTGGACTTATCTACGAAATTGGGCAAAATATAATTTCTGCATATAAAAAAGGGGAGGTCTAATTTTTCAGCCAGATAGGAACGGACCAAATCCCCCCCAATGGCTGAACCACCCAAACCAGCCACGACTATATTTTCTCTCTGATCAGCCCTCCAGTCCGGAAGCTCTGCCGCTTCAGTTATACCCAAAGCATCTTCAAATTGGGAGGGAAATTGATAGATCAGATCATACATCCCGTTTTGATCGATCTTTTTGATTTCTTTTATGTCGTCTAAAAGATGCATGGATATAATATCTGCCTATGCCTATAAAATGTGTTTATCGTTGTGGGTTTTGGTTATGTATCGTTTATCGTCTGTCGGTTCGTCTATCCCGCCTTTGGCGGGACTAACGATGACCTTTTAGACGATACGTAACCGCGACCGAAACCTTTTAAAACGAAACCACTCTTTCTGATTACCCCAGTTTAGTTTTATTATCCCTTTCCGAATCTTTTAGCATAATCCTCTATTAAAAACTTTTTGATGTCACTAATAGTAGAAAGATTTAAAACCTGCTGTGCCACCCTTTGTGCTTCTTCGAATGTTATGGATCGGATGATCTTTTTTATCTCAGGGATGGCCATGGCGCTGGTGGAGAGTTCATCCACCCCCATCCCCACCAAAAGGACGGTGGCTAAAGGATCTCCAGCCATCTCTCCGCACAAGCCTACCCAAATGCCATTTCTGTGTCCAGCCTCAATGGTCTCCTTAATCAGCTTCAACACTGCGGGATGGAAACCCTGATAAAGATGGGCTATCCTTTCATTTCCTCGATCCACTGCCAGAGTGTATTGGATAAGATCATTGGTCCCTATGCTGAAGAAATTCGACTCCTTTGCCAAAGAATCCCCAGCTAAAGCTGCGGATGGTATCTCCACCATTATCCCCACCTCGATGTTTTCGTCAAAAGGGATTTTCTTCTCTCTTAACTCGTCTTTAACCTCTTCTAACAGAGCTTTGGCGGATTTGAGTTCTTCTACTTCGGAGATCATGGGAAACATGATTTTTATATTCTTTTTGGCGCTGGCTTTAAGCATAGCCCTCAATTGAATTTTGAAAATCTCAGGAAGGTCTAAACACGCCCTGATTGCTCTCCACCCCAGAAAGGGGTTGGCTTCATAAAGGCTCCCCATGTTTTGACCAAATTTATCGCCGCCTAAATCGAAGGTCCTCAAGATCACTGGCTTAGGGAAAACTTTAAAAGCCACCTCCTGATAGGCATGATACTGTTCTTCCTCGCTGGGTAGATCGGATTGAGCCAGATAGAGATACTCGGTTCTGAACAAGCCAATTCCTTGGGCCCCATATTCCAAAGCAGAATCGGTATCCTGGGGAAGCTCGATATTGGCAGAGAGCTCA
>JALHUP010000288.1 GCA_022866585.1 Candidatus Zixiibacteriota bacterium
AATATGGACATATTTTCAAATCAAAAAAACTTAGAACTTCACTTGTATTTTTTAATACCCTTCACCACCTCCCGGATAAGCCAATCCGGGGTGGAGGTGCCAGCGGTCACACCTACCCTGGTCTTACCTTTGAACCAACCCTTGCGCAGTTCTCTTGCCGTTTCGATATGATGCGTGGGGGTTTTTATCCTTTTGCACAGTTTTGCCAGACGGGTGGTGTTGGCGGAGTTATACCCTCCCACCACGATCATCAGATCTACCTTTTCTGCCAATTCCAAAGTTGCTTTTTGAATCTGTGCGGTAGCGTGACATATGGTATTAAATACTTTTAATTCCCCTACCTTTTCTACCAACTTTCCAACTACCTGTCTAAAAACCTCAATATTTAAGGTCGTCTGAGCCACCACGCCCAATCTTTTGAACTTGCGGAAATTCTCCATATAGTTTGAGCTTGTGCTTCGACTTCGCTCAGCAGCATGAGCCTGTCCCTCGACTTGGCTCGGGACGGTGAGCCTGTCGAACCGTCGAATGGTCGAACCCTTCATTTGATTAGGGTTGATCACTAAAGCGCAATCATTTACGTATCCCACGATTCCTTGCACCTCCGGGTGATCCGCCTCCCCTACCACCGCCACTGGGTAACCCTGATCGGAAAGGAGCTTCGCCTTATTCTGGGCTTTCTTCACAAAGGGACAGGTAGCATCCACCACCTCGATTTTCTTCCTTTTTATCCTTTCCAATATGCTTGGATGTATCCCATGCGAACGAATGATCAAAGTTCCCTTTTTTATTTTTCTCAAGTCCTCTACGACATAAACACCTTTTTTCTTTAAGTCTTCCACCACCTGAGGATTGTGAATCAAAGGTCCCCAGGTATACACTTTTTCATTTTTCTTCTTAGCTTGATCGAAGGCGATCTTGATGGCTCTTTTTACTCCGAAGCAAAAACCCGCCTTCTTGACCACAAAAACTTTTATCATTTCCCACCAGGGAACCTTTTAATTTAATCAAATTTTTTTAATAAACAAATCAAAAATCGTCATTTTCAACTTTTTCTTTTAGCATTTTGATCCTGGACATTATCTCTTGCCCTATTTTCTTATACCCTTCCTTATCCTTCGGAATCTTATCCAGCCAACTTGTGGGGACAGGTAAACCAAAACCGATCCTCAATCTTTTTCTTTTCAGAAAGGTTTTAAGCAAATTTCCGGAATTCCCAATATAGGCGGGGACGATTGGAACACCTGCCTCTTTTGCAATTTTTCCCACCCCCAGTTTGGGCTCAAGAAAATTTCCATCCCTGCTTCTGGTCCCTTCGGGAAAAAGGAGTAGTGCTTTCCCCTGTTTTAGAAGCTCGACCGCCCGGGATATTGCCTTTCTATCAAAGAATCCTCTGCTTACCGGAAAAGCATTATATTTTCGGATCAACCATCCGAAGATCCCGTTGTGGAAAAGCTCCTTTTTCGCCAGATAGTAAAGTTCTCGGGAAGAGGCGGCACCCACAAAGGGTGGATCGACATAAGCCGCATGATTAGAGGCGATTATCACTCCACCTTTTTTGGGGATGAATTCTTGTCCTCCTTTTTTGAATCGCCAAAGAATTCTGAGCATAAGATTAATAATTGCCCAACCTAAAAAATAATGAGTTCTCACATCAAACCACTCTTAACTCTTTGAGATCTCTGAAAAAGTAAGTTCCAAAAGAATCCCACCAGGGCGGGACTATTGTAGTTGCCCAATTTATTGGGCTCCTTGTAGGCTCGATAAATCGAGCAACTACAATTAGGAAACTTTTCCAAAGCTCTCTTTGCATCGCTCAATAACTTTATTCACCTGTTCTTCGATGGTCAGATAGGTGGTGTCTATCACCACCGAATTTTTAGCCACTCGAAGGGGGCTTGCCTCTCTTTGGGAATCAATTTTATCTCTTTTCGCAATCTCTTTTATCTGCTCTCTTAGTGAAGTTTGAATCCCCTTCTCCTTGAGTTCCAAAAATCGTCTTCTTGCTCTTTCTTCTATATCCGCACACAAATATATCTTAAAAGCATGAGGAAAGACCACGGTGGTGGTATCTCTTCCTTCTGCTACCAGATTATTTTTTCGTCCGATCTCTTTCTGCTTTTCCACTAAAATTTTTCTGACCTTTTTATGCATGGAGACAAAAGAAACATTTTGATTCACCGAAGGTCCCCTGATCTTTTCTGTCACATCTTTGCCATCCAAAAATGTCTTGTTTATGCCATTTTCATTTTTAAATGAGATTACGGAGTTTTTGGTCAACTCTTCTAATTTTTTTTCATCACTTACATCTACACCATTTTCAAAAACCTTCAAAGTTATAGCCCGATACATCGCTCCAGTATCCAAATACAAGAAATTCAATCTTTGTGCCACTAGCTTGGCAGTGGTGCTTTTTCCCGAACCAGCCGGTCCATCTATGGCAATAACTTTCTTAGCCATCTTTCATACGAGCCTTCGAAAATACCAATAAAAAATAGCCTCCTTTGTTTTTTAAATATAATAACTTTGATCTTCTTTAGCAAGCATTTTATTTATACGCTGGCGTATTGGTTATGTCAAGATAATTGTGTAAAATTAGTTTGCTTTAGAAAGACAAAAGGTGTATCCTTCCGGGAGAGAAATAAACCCTTAACCAGAAAGGATGCACCTAATGTCGGCAAAACAACTGGATTTCTCGAAGCATAATTTAATGAGGGATCCCGGCAAGGCGGGATCAAGAGGATGTTTCAGGAGGGATGAGCTGAGGGTAGCCGGTGTTTGCTGGAGGAGTTTTTTCATCAGATTATGGCGTCTCGCCAATGGCGGGAGATGAACACCTAAAAGCACGGCGGCATGAACGCACTCGTACCACCAACGTGATCGAGGGGAGTTTCGGAGAGTTACGAAGACGTTTGAAAGTCATGGGCTACTTCCAAAACACCCGAAGTTGTAACCGAATGATCTATAGTCTGTGTTTCTACTTTAATAACAAATGGG
>JALHUP010000289.1 GCA_022866585.1 Candidatus Zixiibacteriota bacterium
CAGGTAGCTAAGCCTTTACGACAGATGATGCAAGTAGGTAAGAAGATGTCTGAAGGAGACTTCACCCAGAGGATAAAAATAAAAACAAAAGATGAAATAGGGGAATTGGGCAAAACCCTAAATCAAATGTCAGTGGAGCTTTCGGAGAAAATCGCCGAGATCACTGAGGATAGATCGCAGCTCCATTCCATTCTATCCAGCATGATCGAAGGAGTCTTGGCAGTTGATCGTCAAGGCAAGGTGCTTCTGGTGAACGACGCTTTGAGCAGGATGTTTGAATTGAATGCTTCTTTCTATGGAAAGCCGCATTATGAGGTAATCCGAGATCCTGAACTGAATGAATTCATCCGAGAAGTACTTTCGGGTGGACAGGAGAAAAGAAATGAAATCTCCTTTATCCATCCTCGGGAAGGAGATTTTATGATACAGTCTGCCTTGGTAAAGCAGCCCAGAGAGGGGGGAATTTTTGCGATATTCTCTTTTCACGACATCACCGAACTAAAAAGGCTGGAAAAGGTTCGAAAGGATTTTGTAGCCAATGTTTCCCACGAATTAAGAACTCCTTTGACCTCGATTAAGGGATTTGTGGAAGCATTGCAGGATGGGTCTATTAACAATCCAGAGCAATCATCCCGGTTTCTTTCCATAATTTCTCAGCATACTAATCGAATGAACAAGATCATCTCCGATCTACTACAGCTTTCTCAGATTGAGTCTAAGGAATTCGAATTGAAGATCGAACCTTTCTCGCTGAAAGAGTTGGTGGAGGAGGTTGTTTACATACTCAAGCGTTCCGCCGACAAAAAGCTGCAAAACTTAGAGGTCAATCTTCATTCCGGGGACGCAAGAGTTCTGGGCGACAGATATAGAATCAATCAGGCTCTCACTAATCTTGTGGATAATGCCATCAAATACACTCTGGAAAAAGGAACTATCAAAATCGAAAGCCGGGATAAAGGCGAGCTGGTGGAGATAGCGGTCATCGATAATGGAATGGGAATCCCTCCAAATGATTTGCCCCGCATTTTTGAAAGATTCTATACCGTAGACAAAGGCCGCTCCAGAGAATTGGGCGGAACCGGTCTGGGGCTTTCCATCGTCAAGCACATAATCGAAGCACACGGTGGAACGGTCAATGTTCGAAGCCAATTAGGCAAAGGAAGCGAGTTTAGTTTCACTTTAGAAAAAGCATAAGCGTGATATCGTGCTGGCTGTTGGTCTTCTCCCGCCTCTGGCGGGATACTGGGGATTGACCAACAGCCCGATTAATTACTCTGTTGGTGAAGAACACCAACAGAGAGCGTGGAAGGGGGGCCTTTGCCATCGTCTGGGATGAAGAGCTTCTACGGCGGTTATCCAAATGCCTCTTGGAAGTTGAAAAATATGCTTCCGAGAAGGGCGAGACGTCGCCCTAAGAAAAATAGAGTTCAGAATGTTCAGAAAGCTCGACATTGTAAATCCCCCTTTTTTAAAGGGGAATTAAAAACCGGTATAAACTATATCCTTCACATCTTCTCAATACCTATAACTTTGGATGCATCCCTAAAACGTAATCAAAGCTAATGTTTTTTTGATGTCCCGATGTTTATAATCTAAAAACCCTGTAATAAATAAGTGTGCGTTGGATGGCACAAGAAGATCTAGAGGGGAATTGATTTATTGCTTAGCAGTAAATCTTAAGAGAGAAAAAGCCTGTTAGGATAAAGTTTAATGAGAATACACAGATCCGCCCTTTCCCTTTTTTTCTTTTTTTGGGGACGGTTTATGTTTTTGGGGACGACGGATCTGTCTTTGTGGTTTGCTAAACGTAAGTCTTAGAAATTTGCTTTCAAGCTGATTATGACTGCCTTTGTCAGCAAATTTCTCCACGGAATCTATAGGAGAAGTTATCCTTCTTTCTTTTATCCTATCGTCAAACAGTTAAAAATCTTTAATTGAATTAGGAAACTTTCTCAAAAAATTTTGTATATCCGACTTCTACGTTGTATTTTTAGTTCTTAATTTGAGGGTTTTCATCACTTTAGTTGCTGGGATTTTTGAGAAGGACAATAATTTTAGGGAGTTAGTAGAGTCGATATTTTGAAAGACCTCACCCCCTATCCCCCTCTCCACAAATGAGACTGTGTCATAATTGTGTTTTGAGGTTGTAGCCGCAATCTTTAGATTGCGTAAGTCATTGGAATTCAACATCTCAATTTCGCAGACTAAAGGGACTGTTGAAAAAGTCGTTTAAAAGGTTATTTTTTTGATCTACTATGTATCATA
>JALHUP010000290.1 GCA_022866585.1 Candidatus Zixiibacteriota bacterium
AGTAATGCCAAGACTTGTGTTTGAATCTACCAAATCAACGGTGATAACAAATCCTGCAATGAACAACCACATTAAAATTATCTCTTTTGTCACTCTTTTCATGATTCATCTGCAAAAAAAGAAACTATAGATTTCTAAAAAGAAGAATTTTCTAGTGATTGTGAATTAAGGAATTCTTGACTTTTGCGAACTTCACCTTTTAGCAACTCTTTTTGTTATTCCCACCTCACCGCCGAATCGTTCGTCTTCGGCTCTATAAGATGACATACATATAAGCAAAGAAAAATAAAAAGTCAATAAATTATTCAAGAAAAGACAAAAAAATATGAACCGGGGTTCATATTCTGAAAAAATTGAAGATATTACATGAAAACCTAATTCTCCTAGCAGGCCAGGACAGGCATCTTTATGTCATATTTCTTCATTTTGTTTCGCAAGGTGGCCTCAGGGATGCCCAGAAGTTTGGCGGCTCTCAGTTTTATCCAGTTAGCTCGGCTCAGAGCTTGAAGGATCTCCTCCTTTTCAAATTCTTCCACTTTTTTGAATAAGGAAGCATCGGTTTTCGCCACCTGGTGCATATCATCGGAAGGATGAAGTTGGTCAGCTTTTCCCTCCGCCAAAAGCGAAGGAATTTCATATGAGAATTGATGGAATCTTTCAGATAACAGCGAAAAAGGATCGCCATTTGAAGGACCGGCTTGGGCTAAGACCACCATCCTTTTCAGCTCATTTTCAAGCTCTCTTACATTTCCGGGCCAGCTGTATTCTGAGAATCTTTTCACCACTTCTTTTGTGGTGAAATCTTTCAGGTTTCCCGTTTTAATCCCATATTCTCTTAAAAAATGCCTGACCAGAAGAGGGATATCCTCTTTTCTTTGTTTGAGCGGAGGAATTTTTATGTGAAAGGTATTGAGGCGATAGTATATGTCCTGCCGAAAAATGCCATCTCGGATTAATTTTTTCAAATCTTTGCTGGTGGAGGAGATGATTCTTACATTAATCCTTCTCGGCGTGGTTTCGCCTAAACGAACGATCTCCTTCTCCTCGATTGCCCGTAAGAGCTTGACCTGGGTGGACATGGGAACTTCGGCAATCTCATCCAGATATAAAGTGCCCCCTTCAGCCTCCTCAAATAATCCAGCTTCGTCCTTGTCGGCACCGGTGTAAGCACCCTTCTTGTGTCCGAAAAGCTCATTTTCCAAAAGGGTCTCCGGAAGTGCGGCACAGCTTACCGGGATGAATCTTTTATCCCTTCTTTTGCCTGAATAATGGATGGCTTTGGCGATCAAATCCTTTCCGGTCCCCGTTTCACCTTCCAAAAGAATGCTGATGTCATAATCTTTGATCTGCTTTAGTTTTTCAATGACTTCCCTCATCTCGCCATTTTGAGTGATAACATTATCGAAGGTCACTCTCCCATTTGATTTGGCGATCATGCTTGCCCGGAACAGAGCATTCTCTATGGTCCGTCTTAGATCACAAACCTGGCAAATCGCTTTTTGTTCCTCTGTTTCCTGGAAGAGTTTTTCTGCATCGGTTAAGAAAAGTTGTGCACTATCATATTGATTGTGCTCGACTAAAAGATTGGCTATGGAAAGATTAACCTGACCCAAATAGTAAAAGGATCCCAATCCTCTGAATTCGATTTCGGCATTGGACAAAAAGCCCAATCTTTTGTAATAATCG
>JALHUP010000046.1 GCA_022866585.1 Candidatus Zixiibacteriota bacterium
GCCATGAAATTGGGTTACGGCTTCAACGTTGGTCCCTTAGCTTTAGCAGACATGATGGGTTTGGATGAGGTGATGAGCTGGATGGAGAATCTTCTAAATGAGCTTTCTGATCATAAGTATAATCCCTGCCCTTTGTTGAGAAAACTGGTAAGGGCAGGACATCTGGGGAAAAAGACGGGGCAAGGTTTTTTTAAATATGATGCAGAGGGAAACAAAATCGGAGAAGCAGAGCTGTTCCCCAAATGAAAAAGGTTTTTCGATGCTCGTTTCGAAGCTCGGTGGTCGAAGCTGGAAAATTCTGAATAAATAAACTTTAATGCTCCCTGTGGATTGTCCATTTGGATCCGTAGGATTATTATTCACAGGGAAGACTGGGGCATGATAACCTCCCGGAGGAGCAACCAAAAAAATCGAGCCTCGAGATTCGACAACCGAACTTCGCTACCGATAAACGAAATCAGGCAATTTACGAGAGAGACTCTAATTTAGATTAAAAGAGAGAAATTTCAATAAAGAGCAAAATGAGATGAAGATACTGGTCTTAAACTGCGGGAGTTCTTCGGTAAAATATCAGTTTATAGATATCGACAAGTCTTACGTCTTGGCTAAAGGTATGGTGTCACGCATCGGGATGAGTGCGTCGGTTTTGGTTCACAAGCCACATGATCGGCCGGAGATCACCATTTCAGGAGAGATTTTGGACCATATTGTGGCGGTGGAACACGTGATCGCCATTCTCCTTTCCCCTAATCACGGGGTGATGAAAGATAAATCCGAAATATCCGCAGTGGGGCACAGGGTGGTGCATGGTGGAGAAAAGTTTCCGGATTCGGTGCTTGTAGACCGGGATGTGATGCAGGTTTTAAGAAGCTGTATTGAATTGGCTCCACTGCATAATCCTCATAATATTCGAGGGATAAATGCCTGCATGCAGATACTTCCGGGAATCCCCCAGGTGGCGGTGTTTGATACTGCCTTTCATCAAAAGATGCCACCTTTTGCATATATCTACGGCATCCCTTACATTCTCTACAAGAAATACGGAATCAGACGTTATGGTTTTCATGGCACCTCCCACTTCTATGTTTCCAGACGGGCAGCCCGGATAATGAGAAGACCGATTGAAGAGTTGAAAATCATTACCTGTCATCTGGGCAATGGAGCCAGTATGACGGCAGTTAAAGGGGGAATATCCGTGGACACCTCCATGGGATTTACACCCTTAGAGGGACTTTTGATGGGAACCAGATCAGGTGATTTGGATCCGGCTATCATCCTGCATGTGATGGCCAGAGAAGAGCTTTCCCTTCACGAAGCTAACACCCTGCTTAATAAACACAGTGGAATGCAAGGCATTTCCGGGGTCTCCAGTGACATGCGAGACATAATAGCGGAGTCGCAAAAAGGGAACACCATCGCCCAGTTGGCGTTGGACGTTTATTGCTATCGAATCCGGAAATATATCGGGGCTTATGCCGCGGCCATGGGAGGATTGGATGCTTTGGTCTTCACTGCGGGCATCGGCGAAAACTCACCTGTGGTTAGAAAGAAGTGTTGCGAAAACTTAGAGTTTTTGGGAATCCAAATTGACGATGAAAAGAATGAGGAAGCTATAAGAGTCGAGACGGAGATACAAACAGATGATTCCTCAGTGAAGGTTTTGTGTATTCCCACCAATGAGGAGTTGGTCATAGCCCTGGATACCAAAAGGATCATCGAGGAGGCAAAGGAAAGAAAAGAAATGCACAAAGGATTATAAATTGAGCGAAGCGAAATCTGCAGGATTGAACAAATCTTTGTCAGCTATATTAGTCTTATTTTTACTTTTTGTCGGATGTGAAAAATCCGAGGTCCAAATTCTCCAAGAAAGGTTGGATGCTTTCAGAAATATTTTGCCTGAAAAGGTAAAAGAGGAGTTCGATTCGAAAAATTACGAAAAGGTTGTGATCGGGCTCGACTCACTTTTGGAGCATGATCCCAACTTTAAAGAGGAATATCAAAAGTTAAAAGACCGGGAATTGATAAATATTTTCTCCACAAAAGAAGTGGTAGACTACTTTAAAGTTTACTTTGTTCAGCAAATAGAGAGGCTGAAAGGGGAAAAAGAGAAGAAGTGGTGAATAAATTTAAAATTAAAAATGCAAAATGAAAAATTGGACATTGTCCCAAATGTCTGTGATGACCATGAGATTTATGGATCTGCCAAAGAAGGGGTGCTTTGCCGAAATCCTTGAACGTCCGACAGAAACGTCGGACGCTACAGTTTCCGTAGCGCCCGATCCCAAGACACAGAAGTCGTGCTTTTGTGTCGGGCGTAGATCTTTTGGGACAAACCCAAAAATTGGATTCAACATTTAAAATTAGTGAGATAGGATAAAGAAAGATAATTTTTATTTTTTCTTTTTGAATTTTTAATTTTCTGTGGGAGGATAGATTGAACAAGATTGTTGAAATGAAAAAGCTGGCTCCCAGCATAAACCGGATGAGATTAGAAGTTCCCGAGATAACCAGAAAGGCGGAAGCCGGGCAATTCGTAGTTTTACGGATCAATGAAGAGGGGGAGAGGATTCCCATGTCAATCACCGATCTTGATCCGAAAGACGGGATTCTGACCATCATCTTCCAGGAGGTGGGAAAATCGACAGCTCATTTAGCCACCTTTAAGAGGGGGGATTTTCTGGCGGATGTGGTTGGACCTTTGGGAATCCCCACCCACATTGAGAATTTTGGCACGGCTTTGTGCATAGGAGGTGGAATTGGAATCGCCCCGGTTCATTTCATTGCCAAGGCTTTGAAACAAAAGGGGAACAAGGTCATATCCATCATTGGAGCACGGAGCAAAGATTTATTAATCTTAGAAGAGCAAATGGGAAAATTAAGCGACGAGCTTTTAATCTCCACGGATGACGGATCTTATGGTCATCATGGCTTCGTTACCGATCTTTTGACCAATCTTCTTTCGGACCAACCCTCTGGGATTGGCTTTGTCATGACCATTGGTCCGGTGGTGATGATGAGAGCGGTGTGCAAAATCACCCAGCTTTATAGAATTAAAACCATAGTCAGCCTGAACCCGATCATGGTGGATGCCACTGGAATGTGTGGCGCTTGCCGGGTGACGGTGGGAGGAAAGACACAGTTTGCCTGCGTGGATGGTCCAGATTTCGATGGACACAAAGTCGATTTTGATGAGCTTTTGAAAAGACAAGGCATGTATTTGAAACAGGAAAAAATAGCCATGGAAAAATTCAACCAAAA
>JALHUP010000291.1 GCA_022866585.1 Candidatus Zixiibacteriota bacterium
CAAAAAGGGTTGGATTCGGCAGTCACGGTTTACCACCGAAACGGATATAGTTTGGCACATTTTGAAAATATAAAATATGATTCCACTTCCCGGAATTTGGAAGTAATCCTAAATGAGGGGATGATCTCTCGAATTGAATTGAGCGGAAACAAAAGGACAAAAAGGTGGGTGGTGCTGAGAAACTTTCCTTTAAAACCAGGGAAGCCTTTCAACTCTAAATTAGCCGGCCGGGGTATCTCCAATATCCACAGCACCGGATTTTTCGAAAATGTAATATTAAATACCTATTCCAATAAAGAAGGATTAGTGCTTCAGCTTAAGGTCAAGGAAAAAAAGTTTAATCTGGTCCGAGTGGGAGCGCACTACAAAGACGAATACAAGACAGAAGCATTTTTCCAGTTTGTGGATGCCAACGTTTTGGGGGTGGGAAATGAAATTCTCACTCATTTTCAATATGGAGAACGAAAGCAGATCTATAAATTGGATTTCAAAGCTGATCGAATCTTCAAAACCTATCTAACCTACAAGCTTGACATCTTTCATCAAAGAGAGAGAAGAGACCTGTATGATGAGCATCAAGAAATAGGCTATCTCAAAGAGAAAAGAACCGGAACCATCTTCTCCTTTGGACAACATATTTCCAGATTGGGAACTGCATCTATAGAAACCAGATGGGAAAAAGTTGAAATAGATAATGGCGTTTTCAAAACCGAATCCACAAATGACATAAGAAGCCTTATCCTGAGGTCTTTGGTGGATACTTTTGATAAATATCCATTTCCAAATAAGGGGAAATATCATCATCTTTATTTTGAATTCGCCGGAGATATTCTTGGCGGAGATGTGGTTTATAGAAAAGCATTCACCTCTTTGGAGTCCTATTTTCCTTTACACCGACGGGTCAATTTCCATCCCCAGATAGCCATCGGAATTTCAGATGGAAGCGTGCCCATAAGTGAAAAATTCACCTTGGGAGGACCGGACAATTTATATGGGTTATTTGCCGAAGAGCTTAGAGGAGATAAAATGCTTTTGGGAAATCTGAGTTTACGTTTTAGATTTTTTCACAGGTTATATTGGACATTAAGATATGATATGGGAAATGTTTGGTCCAAAGTGGAGAGCATAAAGCTTAAAAACTTAAGACATGCCTTTGGCACGAGTTTAGCTCTGGATACCCCCGTAGGTCCCATCGAATTTGCTTATGGCGCAACTACAGATAAATGGGACAAATTCTATTTTAAGTTTGGCTTCGATTTTTAAAATTTTTCTTCTTGGTCGCAGATACCTTGTCCATGCCCCAAGTCTCCATTGAGTAGAGATTTAACCTTTCCCCAAAACAAGTCCGATTTATGCACAGTACCAAAAGGGGTTAATCCTGCTTTGGTCTGGCAAAAAAAACAAAGAGGACCAACCCAAAGAGGAAAACCACGCTTCCCACGCCGAAGGTTATTCTTAACCCGAATTTTAATGCCACCACCCCGATGCAAAGTCCTGCCAAGACTTCACCGCCAGATCCCACTGAATTTTGAAAGGAAAGCAGAGTGGCTCTTTGCTTTGAGGGGATGTGCTTGTTATATAAATCTAAAAATATGGGCTCTCTGAGGTTTGCAAAGGATTGAAGGAGGACGAAGAATATAACTGCCAAAATGGGTGAATAGGTTAAAGCAATAACAAGAAGGCTTAAAAGAAACAAAATCTCTAAGATCACCAAAGAAGAAACTTCATGTTTAGACTTCTCGGACAATATGGTCACTTTATCTATAAAAATTATGGTGATGACAGACGAGATTGCCAAAATCCAGCCGAAGAATTGTGGGTGTATCGATAAGTTCTCACTGAAGTGAACCTGCCAATACTGGGAAATGGTCTCAAAGGAGAATCCGGAAACAAGAACAAGCAAGAGCAAAGCCAAAATCAGTTTTTGCGATTTTATAACGACCAGGCTTTTCTTAATCGTTTCAGAAATTTCAGAAAAGATTTTGTCGGGAATTGTTCTTTCAATTTTGTATTCCTCCTTCATATTCAAAATCAAAAATATGCTTAAAATAAAAAATATAAGGGCAAAAGGAATCCAAACCAGTTTCATATTCAGGGAAG
>JALHUP010000047.1 GCA_022866585.1 Candidatus Zixiibacteriota bacterium
ACCTCCGTATGGCACGAATTTATCTTTCAGCACCTGCTTTAACCAACGATTATAGGATTGCAAGAAAGTAGGTCTTTCGCGATCGATGAATTTGCCTACAATTATCTTCTTCTGAAATTCGATGTCCAGCTCCCGGGTGTCTGCACCATGCTTGATCACGCAGTTGTCGTGATAGAATTTCATCAAACTCAAACCATCCCCCAGCTTGTTTCTTCGGGCATAGAGGGTGGAACATGGACAAATTATCTCGATAAAAGAAAAACCCTTTTTGTTCAAGGCTTCGCCGATGGATTTGGCTAACCTGCGCACATCCAGGGCGCTCCAGCGAGCCACGTATACTGCTCCACAGGAAGCGGCCAGATGAGGTAAATTGAAGGGTTGCTCGAAGTTACCATAAGGAGAGGTGGAGGTGTTGGCGGTTAGAGGAGTGGTAGCCGCCACCTGTCCGCCGGTCATAGCGTAAATAAAATTGTTAATGCACAAAACCACGATATCCATGTTTCTGCGAGCCGCATGAATGAAATGATTTCCTCCTATTCCGATGAGGTCACCATCTCCTGAGAAGACCACCACCTTCAACTCCGGATTTGACAGCTTAAGCCCGGTGGCAAACGGAATGGCACGTCCGTGAGTGGAATGGAAAGAATCCAACTTCACATATCCGGCAGTTCTGCCCGAACAGCCTATTCCTGAGACCACACAGATCTTCTCCAGAGGGGTATCGACTTTTTTCAAAGCCTCGGCAAAAGAGGTTACTGCGGTGCCAATGCCACAGGTGGAACACCAGATATGCGGAATCCGATCCATCCGCAACAGGGATTCCAAGGGGTGCTCTACCACTTCGGGCGCTTCCACTGTTTCAACTGCTTTCATTTTATGGCCTCCTTAATAGCCTTGTATATATCTTCTGGGTCATGCACCCAGCCGCCTCCGTGAGGAACCAAAAGGGTCTTGCAGTCTCCCTGGACACATCTTTCCACCTCATAAAACATTTGTCCATAGTTCATCTCCACCACCACAAAAGCCTTTATCTTTTTGGCAAGCTCCCGCACCTTTTTCTCCGGAAAGGGCCAGGCTATGACCAATCTTAATTGCCCTGCCTTTATACCTTCTTTTCTTGCCTTCTGGATAGCTGGAATGGCAACTCTGGAACTGATCCCATAGGAGAGGATCACCACTTCGGCATCCTCGGTATCAATCTCTTCGACATGCACTATTTCATCTGCATTTAGCCTTATTTTTTCGACTAACCTTCTCACTAACTTTTCTTGCGCCTCCCAGGTCATCACCGGGTAACCTTTTTCGTCGTGGGTCAATCCGGTGATGTGGAATTTGTAACCATCTCCAGCCTTAACCATTTCCGGGATCAGATCCTTTCCCGGTTTGAAGGGCAAGTATTCCCTGGGGGAGAGTTTTGTATATCGACGGGGATAAAGCTTGATTTCATCAGCCTTTGGGATCACCACTTTTTCAGTCATATGACCCACACATTCGTCCGCCATCACTAAGACCGGAACCCGGTATTTTTCAGAAAGATTGAATGCCTCTATGACCACTTCAAAGCACTCCTGGGGGGAGTTGGGACAAAGTGCGATGATCTCGTAATCTCCATGAGAGCCCCAACGGGCTTGCATCATATCTGCTTGCCCGGGTAGGGTCGGCAAGCCGGTGGAGGGACCTCCTCTTTGGACGTTTATCACCACACAGGGGGTCTCCATCATTGCCGCCAAGCCGATATTTTCCATCATCAAAGAAAATCCGGGACCGGAGGTTACGGTCATAGATTTGGCCCCACCCCAGGCGGCTCCGATCACCGCCGCCATAGACCCCATTTCATCCTCCATCTGAATAAAGATGCCCCCTATGTCCGGGAAGCGCTCGGACACTCTTTCTGCTACCTCAGTAGAGGGGGTTATGGGGTAACCCGCAAAAAAACGGCAGCCGGCGGCTAAGGCTCCCTCAGCACAGGCGTGGTCCCCATCCAAATAATGTTCCCCGGTTAGCACACCTTTTGGATCAGCTTTCAATTTTCTTTACCTCCTTTGATTTCTCCGTCACAAATATAGCAAACTCAGGACAAAGCATCTCACAAAGACCGCAGGCGACGCATGTGTTCTCTTTCACCACCCGGGGAGGATGGTAGCCTTTGGTATTAAATTCGGTGGAGAGTTCCAGCACGTCCCTGGGACAATACTCCACGCAGAAACCGCACCCCTTGCACCTCTCCTTTATGATATGTAACTCCCCGTGAGGGATCTCCAATTTATCGTAATCCAGAGGCTTTCGCCAGAATTTTCCATCAGAACCCGGTGACATATTTTTTTACCTCCCAATTTTTTTTCAAATCCCGATGTCTTTAAAATCAAATTCGTATGAATGTATACGCATATCTTCAGCCAATATAA
>JALHUP010000292.1 GCA_022866585.1 Candidatus Zixiibacteriota bacterium
ATTCAGTTCCTCAAGAATCACCTCCATCAACCAGATCCCGCCTTTGGTGCCCATATGGGTACCTTGGGCGGGATCTTTCTTTTCGGCAAGTATGTCCTGCCAGCAGGGTGAGCCCCACCTACCTCGTGGATGAATGTAATACAAACGCAAGAAACAAGTTTACATGCCTTCACCCCTTGGCTTCGCTCAGGGCAGGCTCTAACCCTCTTCCACCAGGGGAGAGGGAACTTCATAAATCTAAGATGCATACGCATTTCCCCCTCCCTTGACGGGAGGGGGTCAGGGGGAGGGTGATGATATTAATTTATTTAATTTGTTTGCTATAGTAAATAAGGGACTTCTCCAGAATAGTTGCTAAAGTATAGGTTTGTGTTTGCACCAAACCACGTTTTTTACCTCTCCCCTCTGGTATGAACCATGCGGTGCAGTTCCCAGCCACTTTAGTGGCGTAAGCTCCAAAATTCGTATGAATGCATGCGCACCTGACTAAAGTCAGTTAGAACAATGACAAAGACTTTTGCCGTCTTCTTCAGGCGTCCCCCCTTGGAACGAAGTCATTCAAGGATGCGTCCAAAGTTGTAGGTATTGAGAAGATTTAAAGTGTGTGGTTGATAGTGGGGTTTAAGAAACGAGGTAACAAGAGCTTGGTATTTTTTGTTTGCTATGGGTTTGGCAACCCATTGACTTTCAGAGTATTGCTTGACCGCGTAGCCAAGGCTTCATGCCTTGGCTGGCAAGCCGACATCCAGAAGCTCACGATGAATTCCTTAAAAAATCACCTATACCGCATCAGTGGACGCAAACATCCTTCACTTTTGGTTTGACATCGTGCGTGATCGGAGATAAATTAAAACTAGGACCATATTATTTTTTTAAAGGAAAAGGATGAGAAATTTTCCCACGCTAAGAAAAAAGTTGCTCTCCTCCGAAAGAGGCGCCGTACGTAAAAAATTCTTCTCACTTCGGGTGGCTTTGGGATTTCCTAATAGCTACGAGGTGGGCATGTCTAATCTTGGTTTTCAAACCATTTACCGCTTGCTGAATCAGATGGAGGGGGTGGTCTGTGAAAGATTTTTTGCGAAACTCCTGGATGACAGATTTAATCCCGCCAAAAGCGGGACTCATCGAGATGTCAAAACCTTAGAATCTGGTATCAACATAAGAAATTTTGACATTATCGCCTTTTCCATCTCCTTCGAGCTTGATTATCTGAATGTTTTAAAGCTTTTAAAAATATCGGGCATTCCGCTTAAATCTTCTCAAAGGAGTGCAGGTGAGCCTTTGATAATTGCAGGGGGCGTAGCTATCACCTTAAATCCCGAGACGATGGCTCCCTTCTTCGATTGTTTGCTGATCGGAGAGGCAGAGGAAACCTTACCAGATTTTATCCAGACGTATTTACAATCAGCCAAACAAAGAATTTCAAAAGAAGAGAGACTTTTCAATCTTTCTAAGATTAAAGGAGTTTACGTTCCACAGTTTTATGATATTATTTATGACCAAGATGGAAAAATAAAGAATAAAGAAATTAGGAAAGGGATCCCTGAACTGATCGAAAGGAGGAAAGCAGATGTAAGTAAAACCGAAACTTTTTCTCTTATATCCTCTCCCCATATTCACTTCAAAAATTCTCTTTTGGTGGAGGTGGGAAGAGGATGTGCCCGGGGATGCCTTTTCTGTGCTGCGGGATACATATATAGACCCCCTAGATTTTATGATAAAGATTCCATATTGAGGCAGGTGGAGGAACATATTGGGGAAAATCGACACGTAGGTTTGGTGGGGTCTTTGATCTCCGATCATCCGGATTTGGGGCAGATATGCCTGAATCTTCATCAAAAGGGATTTGAGATAGGAGTCTCCTCTTTTAGGGTAGATAAGATCAGCTCCAATCTGATAGAGATTTTAATTAAGTCCGGCTTGAGGACTTTGACCATTGCTCCAGAGGTTGGATCAGAGAAGATGTGGAAGGTAATCAACAAAAATATTTCCCAAAAGGACATTTTAAAGTCAGCCAAAATAGCCGCAGAAGCTTTTATTGATAATCTGAAATTATATTTCATGATCGGTCTTCCTTTTGAGGAAAAGGAAGATATTGAAGGGATCATTGATTTGATTCACCAGATCCACAAAATTTACATAAAGCCTTTGAGTTCCACCCACACAGACAATTTCACCAAAGGCGGCTCTTCTCACAAAAGGACGATTATTCTTTCTATCAATCCCTTTGTTCCTAAACCCCATACCCCATTTCAATGGTCAACTATGAATTCGGAAAAAGAGTTGAAAGCAAAGATGAAAAGGATTGAAACCAAAGTTAAGAATTTAAAGGGGGTGCATCTTGAGAAAAAAAGCATAAGGCAGGCGATCCTGCAGGGAATATTGTCTGTAGGAAACCAAAAGGTAGGGGAGGGTTTATTTTATCACATTCAAGAGAACCTGACTCTTCCTCAGGCTTGGAGAAAAGCAGGGGTAGATGTGGATTCAATAATCTTTAAAGAAAAGAATCTTTCTTCGCCTTTACCCTGGGATATTGTTGATAGCGGAATAGACAAAAGTTTTCTTATAAAAGAATTTGAAAAAGCGAAAGAAATCGCCAATGCATACACAAAAAATCCCAACTCCCTTTCGCTTTGTCAGACGGATAAGGAGACCAAACCGTGAAAAGAAAGATGGCTCCTTTATTTGTGCTCTTTTTACTGCTTAGCATCTTCCCGGTGGCTAAACCCCAGGAGACCATAGATAGAAAGCTGTGCCAAGCGGTGGATTATGCTCTTAATTTTGAATATGTGAATGCTTTAACTTTGTTAGACAGTCTTTTGCAAGAAAATCCGGAGGATGTAAGACCATATTTATTCAAAGCGGTGGTTTATATTCAATTCATAGTAAATTGCAAAGACGTAGAAAAAAGCGAAGTCCTTTTCTTTGAAAATATAAATAAAGCTGAGAAAATTGGCAAAAAAGGATAAAGAGGATTGGTTTGCCAATTTTTTTCTGGACGGAGTCTACGGATGGATGGCAAAATACTATCTGGATGCGGGTGCCAAATGGAAAACTTTTGTAAATGCAAGAAAAGCCAAAGGATATTTTGAGAAGACATTGAAGTTCTATCCGGACTGTTTCGATGCTTACTACGGCTTGAGGGAGTATCATTATTATGCCGGGACCTTGCCCAAATTGCTTCGTTCTTTTCTTCCTATTCTCAATTTTGAAGGAGATACTAAAAGGGGTATGAGTGAATTGAACTTAGCAAAAGACAAAGGAAAGTATAGTAAAGACTTTACCGCCTATGAATTAGTCCTCATCTATTTGGATAAGGAAGAGAAAAGAGAGGATGGTTTACGGATGGCTTTAGGGTTGTGCGAAAAATACCCTCAAAATTTCAACTTTCAACTTTTGTGTGCTCAGTATTATCACTATCTGGGGGAGGATAGTTTAGCTCGATCAACCATAGACCGGTTAGAGCTTAAAATTCAGGATAAATTTTATGCTGAGCTTAGCGACGACAAAAAAAGCCGAGTGTCAGCTTTGGTCGGGAATAGTCAACCTCTCTTTGAATCAAAATGAAAAAGCCCAGAGGGACTTTGAAACTGCCTTAAATATCTGTAGTTCCGATGCTCAAAAGAGCCAAGCCCATTTTCTTTTTGGCTTGTCTTTGAATGACCAGAAAAGATATGAGGAAGCTTATCAGCATTACTTAAAATCTTTGGAACACAAGGATTATTTTGGGTCTCACCATAAAGCCAAAGAAGAAATCAGCAGACTAAAGAAAGAAAAGTTGATTACTCCCTGACGGGTCTTCATAAAAAATTAGAAAACTATTCTTGGTTATTCCAAACCCAGATTTGATTTAAGGTTCTTATCTACTTTTTTGACGACCGAAATTTTTTTGCTCTGCGAGGATGTTATCATCCGCGCTAAACTCTTAGAAAATTTCGAGGGATTATAGCATCCCTAAGATCAGCTGATACTGCAAATCCCTCTCCCCTGGAGGAAAGGGTTGGGGTGAGGGGGAATCAAGTAGAATGTAACAAATCTTCATCCGCTGGAGATCGGGACCGAAATCTTCTTA
>JALHUP010000293.1 GCA_022866585.1 Candidatus Zixiibacteriota bacterium
AGTGTAAATACAAGCTCACTCCGAAGGCATTCACTAAAACGGGAGGTAGCGGGGCAAAGAGGGGCTTTTTAGTTCTGGAGGAAAGGAAGGTCAAAAAAGCCGCTAAAAGCGTGCACAAGCTTCCCCCAACTATGTCATAGATACCCAACCCACCATAGACGTTTGCTACTACACATCCAATGAAAAGCCCGGGTATGGCGGCGGGGGTCAAATAAGGAAGAATGGTCAACGCCTCGGATATCCGCACCTGTATAGGTCCGTAGCTAATGGGAGCGAGCGCAATAGTGATTACAGCATACAGGCTGGCGATTATGCCGACTTGGGAGATATATTTTGTTGTTTGACTAATTGATTCCCCCTCAGGTATTTCACCTGCAGGTGAAATCTCTCGATTACAATGTAAACACACCTTAGCTTCAATGTTGACTAGTTCTGCACAAAAAGGGCATCTTCTGTATTCTCTTGTTGCAATCAGTCTCTTTTCGATTTTTCTTTTTTTAGGTTCAAGAATTAAAACAAAGATTAGAGCGAGTATCAATGTCAATGAGCCAAATAACCACCAAATCCAGAAATTTCTTCCTCTCCTCCTAGCTATAATAGCTGTTATCAATCCTAATATTATTAGGATGATTGATTCAAGATACCACGGAATGTTATATAAATCCATCTAAAGCTCCTTTCCTTGAATTTCAACCATCTATCATTTCTAGCGCAGTTTGTTGTGAAAAGTTTAAAAGGTTTAATGTTCAAAAATTCAAGAGTCTAAGATTCAAAACAGAGCAATCTTAATAAAAAGCTGCTTACGTTAAGAACTGCTTCAGTTAGATATAAATTTAGAATATCATTGTCAACAAAAAAACGCTTGCATTTCAAAGTAAATTTGAGTTATATTCATTGCCGTGATAATTGATGAGTTTATAAAATTTCGCTTTTGGGGAGAAAGCCATGAAGATTTTGGTAGTTGGTAGCGGAGGAAGAGAACACGCTCTGGTATGGAAGCTTCATAAAAGCCCTCTGGTAAAAAAGATTTATGCCGCTCCCGGAAATGCGGGCATCTCCAAGTTAGCAGAATGTGTGGAGATTCCAAGCGAGGATCTGACCGGATTGGCGAATTTTGCCGAAAAGAATTCCGTCGACCTGACCGTGGTGGGGCCCGAGCTCCCTTTAACCTTGGGGATCGTGGACGAGTTTCAGAAAAGGAACCTAAGGATATTTGGACCGACTAAATCGGCTGCAATGATTGAGGGAAGCAAAGTATTTGCCAAGGAATTTATGAAGAAATATCATATTCCCACTGCCAGTTTCAAGATTTTTGAAAGACCGGATGAGGCTATAGATTTCGTGAAATCCTCGGATATGCCTTTAGTTATAAAGGCAGATGGATTGGCGGCGGGCAAGGGGGCGGTTATTATAAATGACGTTAATTCCGGGGTATCCGCTATCCAAAAGATAATGGTGGAAAAAATATTCAAAGATGCAGGAGACAAAGTGGTAATTGAGGACTTCCTGGAAGGAGAGGAGGTGACCATCTTAGCTTTCACCGATGGCAAAACCATCCTTCCTATGCCCTCCTCTCAGGATCATAAGAAAATCTATGATGGAGATAAAGGTCCTAATACCGGTGGGATGGGAGCTTATGCCCCCACCACAATCGTCGATGACAGGATGATGAAGCGCATCTATGAGCAGATCCTTGAGCCAACCATTGTCGGATTGGAGCAAGAGGGAAGAATTTTTAAAGGCATCCTCTATGCCGGTTTAATGCTCACTGAGCGAGGTCCTAAAGTTATGGAGTTTAACTGCCGATTCGGTGACCCTGAAACCCAAGTAGTCCTTCCCCTTTTGAAAAGTGATCTGACTGAGATTTTCATGTCCATCGCAGAAGGAGAGCTATCTTTAGAAGAAGTGGAATGGACGGATGATTTTGCGGTATGTGTGATTTTAGCTTCTGCCGGTTATCCGGACAAATATGAAAAGGGAAAAGAGGTATTCGGCTTAGACAAAATCGAACAGGGTGAGGACGTCTTAATCTTCCATGCTGGGACCAAGAAAGAAGGAGGAAAATTAGTCACCAGTGGCGGGAGAGTGTTAGGAGTAACGGCGGTAGACAAAAACGTGGAAGATGCAATTCACAAAGCTTATGCTTCAGTGGAAAAGGTAAGATTCGAGGGGGCACAATTCAGAAGAGACATAGGATACGGGGTGAGGCGGACAAAGAGGGAATATTTCTGAACAAAAGATGAGACTTTTTTCCACTAATAGTGCCAATTTGTAAGGAGGCGTATCAATGAAGGCCAAAAGCTTAGAGCAAGGAATAAGGAATTTTAATCCAACCGAAAAGTTGGAACATGACTGGGAGTTCTATGTGGATAGGGCTTATAATCCGCTAAAACAAATAAAAACTTATATTCTAAATAACAAAGGGCCACAAAAACTTCTCTTCTCCGGACATATGGGTTCTGGAAAATCAACTGAGTTAAACAAGCTGATGGACGAACCTGAGATAAAGTCAAATTTCTTTATAGTGAATTATTCAGTCAGAGATCAGCTTGATCCTCTCAACCTAAATTACATTGATGTCCTTATCTCTATTGGCGCCAAGATCTTTGAAAAGGCTGTTGACGAAAATGTCGACTTGGACAAAGAAATTTTGTCGTATCTGGAGAACTGGAAAAACAAAATTATCGAAAGAACAAAAAGCGATGTGGTTACAAAAGCAGGTGGGCTTTCAGTAAATATAAAATTATATTTCTTGGAGTTGCTTGGAAAGATTCAAAGAGAGCATGAAACCAGGGAAACGATAAGGCAGACAATTGAACCACAATTATCGGAGCTTATCGATATAATCAATTCCGTCATTGATGGGATAAATGTAAAGATCAAAAAAGA
>JALHUP010000294.1 GCA_022866585.1 Candidatus Zixiibacteriota bacterium
AACCATCACTGCGAGAAGTAACAAATTTCGTTTCATTTTGTAGCTCCTTACAAGTTAATTTTAAGTTATCAATTTAGTTTTTTGGAATCCCTTCAAATTCTTTTTAGAACAAAATTCCAAAAAACCGTTTTTCTTTCCCCCTCCTTCTTCAAAAGGTTACAGAGTTAGTTAGTAGCCTTTTTGGTTTTGCTTTCTCACCTCCTTACCTAAACCTGTATTTAACATTGAAGTTGATAAAAGTAGTTGGTTTTACCCCTTCCTTCCTTCACCTCCTTTCAAGCAAAGGCACCCATAGGGCACCAAAGGTTAAAGGTTTAAAGTCTTCAAAAAACTCTCAATTCTCATCTATTCTTCTTCCTTTTTAGCACACCCATACCCACGTTTGGGGTGTGGTCCATGGAGATACAAGTAATTTTGGAGAGACACGATATCTGCGGCATTTATCTCACCACTTGAATCTACATCCCCCGATTCCATGACACAGGGACGGGGTCCATGTATATAAAGATAATTAACCAGATGAACGATATCCGCCGCGTCAACCGCACTATCGTTATTTGCATCTCCCGGCCTGGACCACCAGGCGAAAAGCTCACCTATGGGATCGTATGTGAATGGAACCGCAATGCCCATGGTATCGCTAAAATTAGTAAAAGATGGTCCCGTGCTTATCAGAAAGTATATTCTTCTGCCGGTGTCGGCGTCACAAAGACAAGAAAGGTCTACCCCGAACTTGAACAGTAGCTGGAAATTTCCGTTGGTTGGTGGTATAGGTTGATGGTCGCGCGCTCTACCCACTACCGTTATATAATCAGGGTGATAAATGATATCCTCCGTGCTCCCATGACAGGTTATCGATCTAAAATTGCTTATCAGAGATCCTACAGTGTCGATATAACACTCTCGCACTGGTATAGAATCCAACACCAGACACGCGCAAGTATCTGGGGAACCTGGAAAAGTATCGCATTCACAAGTATCTACGGTACACACAGTGTCCGGGTTCGGGCAAGTATCTAATGGCACCCGCAAGGTGTCGTCATAAGTTCGTATAGTTCTGAACTTAAGTTTTTCCCACCAGCCACCTAAAGTAATATGAATCCTGAACCACTGAATGGCAACCGGAGTGTTCATGGTCACACTAACTACCTTAAAATGACCCGGGTAAACCGTAGTAGCCACCACGTGCAGTTGCACTGTATCACCATCCGGCATTTGGGTTGCCCAGACCTGACAACTTCCGAACCCAAGCAAGATAAAGGCAAAGCCAAACCACATCATCCTAATGATTTGGTTTTTGTTCATCATTCCCCTCCGTTTTTATAGGTTTTTGAACATCCTTCTTCACCTTTATCTACCGCCTCTTTAGCCCTACCTCCTTTCTTGCAACTCACTTCTTTAAGAGACAGAAAAGCTCAACTCTTTTCAGTTAATAAAATCCAATTTTCGGTATTCTTTACCAGCCCCAAAACCTTTATTCCAGCAGACTTTATTAAGATATCTTTTTTAAATCTATTTGCTAAGCAACTCCCTCTTTACCAATCTCATTTCAGTGAGGTCTCTCCCCGATGAGTTTTGCGTGATCTTTCATTAAATCTCGATATATGAGAGCGTCGATATCTTAACTTTCAATAGGTAATATACACTCTATTTCAATTTTGTCAAGAAAAAAAATGAAGATTTTTGAAAAATTTTGTATATTTTTTGAACATCCTGATTTTCCTAAAGTCCTTTCAATCTAAAACACTTACTTTTAGCAAAAATGAATTACGCAATTAACATGCCGTTTATCGTCTTTTTGTGGACTGCGTAAAAATCAACCCCTTCCCGAAAACTGAACCTCCTTTTCAAGTATATAAGTTTCTCTCTTAAGCCAAAGTATTACTTTGGCTTAGGAAATAGGGCAAATTTTTCGACAAATAGTCTCTGACCAATTCCGGTGTTATGTTCCATTAAAATCCATTTTTCTGTTTGAAGCGGAACTATGCAATTTTGTTCAAAAAAAGTGCATGAATTTTCATAGATTTTCCGAATTCTATACCCGTAACGAAGGAAAAGACTTAATTCATTATAGATCATTAACTTAATGGACAAAGCTTCAGGATAAGTCCGAAATTGGAGTCCCGAGAATCCAAAATATCTTGCTATCGAGGTATCGAGGTGATGTAGACCCGCCAGAGAATAGATTTAGTCCAAATTCAGTATCCGTGGAATTTGATTAGACCCGCATATTGGAAAGCAGACTTTCCTTTAGAGGAGAGACCTCCATCTTCTGGTATTCCGCAGGTGAATCTGACCATATTTTCACAGTTAGAGCTTTCAGATCCTTTTCATCGCAATATCTGGCACAGATTTTTGCAGCCAGAGTCTGATTTTCAAGGGTAGGTTCTCCCAAAAGGAGGACATAGGTGCTTTTATATCCCTCCACAGTGAATTTTAGCTCCAAAGGGAGCGAGAGAGATAGAAGAGATTCATTTTCCTTTTGATTTCTTCCGGCTATTACTTTAGCTTTGGTGGGTAGCCTGAAGTGCCTGCCGATCTTTAAGAGAAATACGCTCCTCAACGAATCTTCTCCGTGTTCAAATGACTCTTTTAACCTCGAAGCAAAATTCTTATCAGTCAGAAGGCAACCTCCCGCCGGGCAGGGATAATCTTCAATTTGGTAGCTTTTGGCCAAAGCCATCTGGGGCTTTCGGGATCTCCCCTGGATGGACAAAAGTTTCTCCCGGTCCACTATTCCCTTTTTTTCAGCCAGGGTGGGCTCCAAAAGCTTAGCGGAAAGAGGACGCAGAACTTTTCCTTTCAAATCCGACTCTTTCTCAATCAGCTTCATGGCAGAAAGCCTTTGAGACATGGGTCTTTCCCCTAAAACCTCCCCGGTGAAGATAAAATCGGCATCAATGTCTTCCATCAACTCCTTTGCTTTTTTGAAAAGGAAAATTCTACAATCCAGACAGGGGTTTAAGTTTTTTCCGTAGCCATGCTTGGGATTTTTCACAATCTCCAGATAATCTTGTCCCCCGTATATTCTTTTCAAAGGGATATTGAATTTCTGGGTTACTGATTCAGACCAGCATTTCTCCTTGGTGTCACAGCAACAGAAAGGGGTTTTCAAATTCAAGGCTATTACCTCAAACCCCAGATCCAGAATTATCTTCGTAGCCAGGCTGCTGTCCAGCCCCCCGGAGAGAAGCCCAATGGCTTTTCTTTTCATCCTCTCAACCTTCTGCCAAAAGAGGAATTTGAAAACTCAGAATCAAATCCCCCTTTACAAAAGGGGGATTGTGAATTCCCTTATATCCTGTAAATCTCATCATTTAAATTTTGCTTTTTTAATTTTGAATTAAAAAATCCTCCGCCCCATTTATCTATCTGAGAGGGGGGCAGGAACTCAGAATAGAGTAAGATGGGACGAAGGATTAAATTTTCTTTTTATCTTTTCATAGATGAAACGTAAGAGACTTCCTTTTTGTTGTAATTTTTTTATTCACCCAGTAACTGATCAATCGTAGTTAGAACATTAGGATCATCCCACTCTCTCCCTCCTACTATTTTCCATCTTATCACCCCTTTTTTGTCCAACAAAAAAGAGGTGGGAATGGCTCGAACCCAATAATTGCCCCCTACGTCGCTCTGGGGATTCAATAAAATGGGGAAGCTCATTCGGTTCGCATCTGCAAAGGAAGCTATCTGGGAGGCGGAAGCTCTCTCGGAATTTACCGCCACGATCTTGAATCCCTTATCTTTTCTCATCTGGTATAGCCTCTCCAAAGACGGAATTTCTCTTCTGCACGGGCCACACCAACTGGCCCAGAAGTTCAAGAGGACCACCTTTCCCTTAAAATCTCCCAATCTGACCAGATTGCCACTTAGGTCATTTAAGGCAAACTGCGGCGCTAAGAAGCCTTCCTTGGGAGTTTCTTGAAGGGTTTCTTCTTTTTTAATAACTTGGTTTTTTTTTGTATCCTCCTTGCTACCTTGAGTGAAATAAATGATCCCTGAAGCTACTCCCATAACCAGGATCAAGCCCAAAAAAATCGGAAGTCTTTTGTTCAACTAAACCTTACTCCTGAAGATTAAAGTTTAATCTCCCCACTTTCTCCCTTAACTAGATAATTCTTCATCAAATTGCAGAAGGAAAATTACATTGCCCTCTCTTTTTTGGAAAGTTATCTCTTTTTTGGGATCGATCCTATGGATCCAGAAGTCGGACAAAATCGCTTCTGAAATTTAAAAATCTGACACTCCGGCTTTGAACAATTCTTTGACTAAAAAAACTGGGGCAGAAGAAAAACTTCCGCCCCATACCAATGGAGGATTTTTTCCCTATTTCTCATCTGGTTTCTGTTTACCGGAGCTGGACGCTTCCTTAGCCTCTATCTTGCTCTCATAGCCTTTTTGAGCCAGCAAGGTAAATCTGTAAGTGGTGCTTTTGTTTTTGGCTTCTAAAGTAATCGATTCCTGGAAACGCTGATCTTCCGATTCCCTTTTAAGTCTAACCTCCAGTTTTGCTTTTTTATTGGGCTTAATCTTGTCTTTGGATAATTCTACCTTTTCGAAGAATTCCGGGGGGCAACCCACTATAGCTAACTGCATTTCCTCTTGACTTAGGTTTTTCATCTCAGTCTCTAATTCCATTCTTAGTTTCTTCCCTAAGGGACCGAAATCCAAGACTTGAGGATTGACCTCTAACTTAATGGCGGTATCAGAAGGCACCCACCCCTTTCCTCTAAAAGAGATGTTGATATTCCCGGTGATAGTATCATTGGTAGTTACGGTTGCACTCTTACTAACCTCTCCACCATGTTGTCCCATGGTATATATCAACTCGATCCAAGTGCTGTCACCGACAGCCAGCTCCGTTTTAGTCAAGGGAGCTTTGGTGCACCCTCACCCAGGTCTCACATTTTGGATCTTCAGCGTATCGGTCCCTAAGTTCTTTACCAGATAATGATGGCTGACCACGCTGCCTCCGGGAACAAGTCCAAAATCCCACGTAGTTTCTGGAATCAACACTTTGGGCTGGCCAGCTTGGGCCTCATACAAAAAGATCAACCCAACGGTTACAACTGCCAACACCCCGCAAAAGAAAACCACTCTCTTCATTTTGTCCTCCGTTTACTATATTGCCACCATTGGCGGGATACAGATAATCCGTTTTCAACTGACAAACATAAAAATAAAATAACCGATTTTCCCTTCTTGTCAACAGTTTTTTATAATTTTCTTGCCCGTCAATTCATTTTTTTAATACGCAATCCAATTCTTTATCGACAAATAAAACGCAAAAATTTATTTTCTATTTGATCGTTTCTTGCTTTCTGTTTTCAAATCCGTTTTCTTTTTCAGGGTTTAGATGTTAATAAACAGAACATATAGACCCGCCAGGAAAATCAGAACCCCACTGATCTTTTTGGTAATAGCCGAAAAGTTACTTACCCCTTTAGATTTGGCGTAGTTTTCCACAAAACCGGTAAACACGCCAGCCAAAACTATCAAAGCACAGTGTCCGATAGCATAGACAAAAAGCAAAGATGTGCCATAGATTATCCTCCCCTTGGTGGCAACGAAAGCCAAAATTACGGCCAGAACCGGTGTGGCACAGGGAGAGGAAACTACTCCAAACAAAAGCCCCAACAAAAACGCTCCCAGAATTCCTTTATGTTTCGATTTAAGGGTGACCGGCTGAGGAAGTTTGAAGTGGAGGACTCCAACCAGATACAACCCCATGATAATTGCCACAGCCGCAGCAATGTAATACCAGAATTTGCCCACGTCTCCAAAAAGACCCCCTACCAAAGAGGCAATTGCTCCCAAGATGGTGAAAGTTATGGAAAGTCCTAAAGCAAACACCAGGGCATAAACAACAGCTTTCTTTTTATTACCCTCAGAGTAGCCCCCGACAAATCCAATCACCAGAGGAATAATGGCTAAAACACAGGGACTGGAAGCAGAGACCAGTCCACCTAAGAAGACGAAAAAATAAGCCAACCCTGGAGAGTTGTTTATGACATCTGAGATGTTAGATAAGATAGACTCCATATCAATAAACCCCCATCTCAGCAAATTTCGCTTTTATCGACTGTTTGTCCATAAATCCTTCGTGGCGGAAAACCTCTTTCCCTTCTGCATCAAAGAATATCTGGGTGGGGATCAACCGGATTCCGTATCTGCCAGCTTCCTTGGGTTCATCTCTGAGGTCAATTACTCTGACGATTGCTTTCCCCTGGTATTCGGCTTGAAGCTCCTCCAAAATCGGCTTCATCTTTTTGCAAGGGATACAAGTTCCTTTTCCTAAATCGACCAGCATGGGCAGTTTTTCTGTCGATTGACTTTCAAGATTTCCCTTAGAAGCTGAAGTTTGAGCTTCCGAATCGGATTTTTCGCTTCCTTGATCACAAGAAGTATTGATTAAAAAGAAAACCATTCCCATTACTAGCAAGGTTTTTATGATTAGTTTGTTTTGTCTCCGTTTCAATTCTTCACCTCCGGCTGTCTTTTTTTCTAAAACCCTATGATCTTTGTGTTATCGTTTTCTGAACGATTCCAAAATCACTAAGGGTGGGAAAGAAATAGCTTTGGGCTTGCACTTGGCCGCACAGGTACTACATCCCACCTCACAGTTAAAAGGATATGAAACTTTCACTTTATTGGTCTTCTCATCGTATTCATATACTCCGAAAGAGCAGAAGTTTAAACAAAGCTTGCAACCATCACATAATTCGTCCATGATCGTAGGGAACCAGGGGATCTCCTCCCTGGGCACACCTTGCCAAGTTCCCAAACTCTTAGCCTTTTCTTCAACACCTTGGTTTTTCTGGTCACAGAATTCCTCATATTCCTCTAACAAAGCCTGAGCATAGCTTTGCTCTTTA
>JALHUP010000295.1 GCA_022866585.1 Candidatus Zixiibacteriota bacterium
AAATTGTTCTCCGGATCCTCGGCATAGATTCGGCATTCGATGGCGGAACCCTTCCATTTAATATCCTCTTGCTTGTAACTCAACTTCATTCCGCTGGCTATTTTTATCTGTTCTTTTGCGAGGTCAATTCCGGTGACCATTTCCGTGACCGGATGCTCCACCTGAAGACGGGTATTGGATTCTAAGAAATAGAATTTTCGATCCTGGTCGACCAAAAACTCCATAGTTCCAGCATTAACGTAGCCTGTGGCTTTAGCCGCCTTAACCGCCTGTTCTCCCATAGCTTTTCTCATCTTCTCATCCACAATGGGTGAGGGAGATTCCTCCACCACCTTCTGATGCCGTCTTTGGATGGAGCATTCCCTTTCACCCAAGTGAATCACGTTGCCATATTTATCCGCCAATATCTGTATCTCCACATGCCTGGGTTTTTCCAAATATTTTTCTATATAGATTCTGGGATCAGCGAAGGCGGAGGATGCCTCCGAGCTTGCACCCCTTAATGCCTCTTTGAGTTCAGATTTTTGTCTCACGATTCTCATCCCTTTTCCCCCCCCCCCGCCAACAGCTTTAATTAAGATGGGAAAACCGATCTTTTCAGCAATAGAGATTGCTTGCTCTTCTGATGCAATTTCCACCTCAGTTCCAGGCACAATAGGGACGCCTGCGTTTTTCATGGTTTTGCGTGCGGCTATCTTATCTCCCAAAAGCTCCACCGCAGATGAAGGAGGTCCGATGAAGATCAACCCTTCAGATTCGACCATCTTCACAAAGACAGGATTTTCCGCCAAGAATCCATATCCCGGATGGATCGCCTCTGCCCCGGATTCTTTAGCCTTCTCAATGATCTTCTCCATATCCAGATAGCTTTGGGCGGATGGTGCCGGACCGATGGGATAAGCTTCATCTGCGAAACGAACGTGCAGAGCTTTTCGGTCGATCTCCGAGAAGACCGCCACCGTCTTTATCCCCATCTCCCTGCAGGCCCGGATGATCCTTACCGCAATCTCCCCCCGATTGGCTATGAGAACTTTTCTAAACATACTCTTGTGTTTGTAGTTGCCCAATTTATTGGACGGTTTTTTGCCTGATGAATCAGGTAACTACAATGGTATATTCCCGTGTTTTTTTGGAGGCAGAGAATCTCTCTTGTTTGACAACATGGACAAAGCTCGGATCAACCTCGGTCTGGTGGTCTTGGGTTCGATCACGTCATCAATGTAACCTTTCTCTGCCGCAATGTAAGGATTGGCAAATTTCTCTACGAACTCCTCCACCTTTTGCTCCACTGCTTTCTCCGGGTCTTTAGATTCTGCTATCTCCTTTTTAAATATTATCTCCACTGCCCCTTTTGGTCCCATCACTGCAATCTCTGCGGTGGGCCAGGCATAGTTGACATCAGCCTTCACATGCTTGCTGGACATAACGTCGTAGGCGCCACCATAAGCTTTACGGGTGATTACGGTGAGTTTAGGGACTGTGGCTTCGCAATAGGCATATAGAAGCTTTGCTCCATGTTTGATTATTCCTCCAAACTCCTGAGCAGTTCCGGGGAGAAAGCCGGGAACATCCACAAAGGTGACCAGAGGGATATTGAATGCATCGCAAAATCTGACAAACCTTGCTCCTTTTATGCCGGAGTCGATGTCCAACACGCCAGCTAAAACCGCAGGCTGATTTCCCACCACTCCTATCGATTTCCCTCCTAATCTTGCAAAACCGACCACGATATTAGGAGCATAATGCTGGTGCACTTCCAGAAAATCACCATTATCGACAATCCTTTTTATCACCTCTTTTATGTCGTAAGGCTTGTTAGGATTTTCGGGAACGATAAAATTTAAGTCCTCATCAGCTCTATCCACCGGGTCGTTACATTCAATCTCTGGAGGGTCTTCCATATTGTTCTGAGGAATGAAACTGAAGAGCTTTCTAACAAGATTCAGGGTTTCCACCTCATTCTCGCAGGTAAAATGTGATACACCGGATTTAGTGCTGTGCACCTCTGGTCCACCTAACTCCTCGAAGGTTACATCTTCATGGGTGACGGTTTTGACCACATTGGGTCCGGTGACGAACATATAGGAGGTATTCTTAACCATGAAGATGAAATCGGTGATGGCTGGGGAATAGACCGCTCCACCGGCACATGGACCTAATATCACTGAGATTTGAGGGATCACGCCGGAGACCAAAGTATTACGCAAAAATATGTCCGCATACCCGCCCAAGCTCTCCACCCCTTCTTGAATCCTTGCTCCCCCGGAGTCATTGAGACCGATTACCGGCGCTCCCACTTTCAAAGCCTGATCCATGATTTTGCAGATCTTTTCCGCATGAGTTTCGGATAGAGAACCACCGAATACGGTAAAATCCTGAGAGAAGACGAAGACCAACCGTCCATCTATGGTGCCACAGCCGGTCACCACACCGTCACCTAAATATCTCTCATTCTCTAATCCAAAATCCCTGCACCGATGCTTGACAAACATATCGAATTCCTCGAAGCTCCCTTCGTCCAAAAGGAGATCCAACCTCTCCCTTGCCGTCAGTTTGCCCTTTTTATGTTGGGCATCTATGCGTTTTTGTCCCCCTCCCAATTTTGCCTGCTCCCGCAATTTTTTCAAGTGTTCAATTTTTTCCTCTAAAGACATGGCTTTTTCACCTACTTAAATGGTTGTATCATTTTCTACCTCACCCCCTTTTGTCCTCCTCTCCATTTTATGGAGAGGGGGGAATAGGGGGAGAGGTTACATCCTAAATCACTTTGTTAACTTTTATCTCATTCCCCAATTTCTCAAGTCTGCCCAGCTTGATATTCACGTCATGATCAAAAGCCAAAAACCAACCATCATTAATACACATATTCAAAAATTTTCTCTTAAGCTCCATGGTTTCCAAAGGGAAAAGATCCACCGAGGCTACATAGGGTATTTTCAGATGAGAGGCGGAAGGTATGATGTCACCAGCATATAAAATCTTGTTTTCTCCATCTTCGATTAAGACCGCTTGATGACCGGGAGTGTGTCCTCCGGTAGGAATAACCTTTATCCCTTTTGCCACCTCGTCCTCTCCATCTATTAACACCAAAAGGCTCAAATCTTCTAAAAGCCTCAGATTTTCAGTGAAATAAGTAGCGGAGGTTCTTTCGTCCGGAGACATGGCGTCATTCCACTCTTTAATCTGGATGATATGCCGAGCATTCGGAAAGCGGGGAGTTTTCTTTCCTGACTCATCTAATCCAATCACGCCACCGGCGTGATCTGCGTGCAGATGTGTTAGTATCACCAGGTCAATATCCTCAGGAGTCAAATCAAGGTCAGAAAGTTTTTGTTTCAAGTTGGATGGTTTTTCAATTCCATAGATTTTTTTATGTTTTTCGCTTAAGGCATCGCCCATTCCAGCATCAATCAAGACATTTTCCTCTTTGGTTTTTACCAGAAGGAGGTTTAGGTCCAGCTTGACTCGATTGAATTCATCTGACGGAACAAGTTTCTCCCAGATGATCTTGGGAACCACCCCGAACATGGCTCCGCCATCGATTTTGAAACTATTTTCCACGATGGAGAAGATTTCAAATCTTCCAAATTTCACAGTTGTTTCCTTTTAAGCTATCGACTCTCAGGTTTTGGCTTGATTTATAATGGTAAACCTAAAGGACTAATGTAGGGACAGCCCTTGTGGCTGTCCTCGTTTCCTGCGCCCAAAGGTTTAGTAAATTCAAAATGCAAAAAGCAAAATGCAAAATTACAATTTAAAATTAAAAAACTAAAAACAAATAGAAAACAAAGATTCAAAGATTTTGATTTTTGAACTGTCCTATGGATCCTGGTGACAATTTTAAATTTTGCATTTTGAATTTTTAATTAGCGGAGTTTGTCACCGATCATCTCAGATAGTTAGCAGAGATCACAAGTCGCTGCACTTCAGAGGTTCCTTCGTAGATTTCCGTGATCCTCTGATCGCGATAAAGTTTTTCTATCTCTGAGAAGTCGCCGATATATCCGTATCCCGCATGAATCTGCATGGCTCGGTCGCAGATGAAGTTAGCAGACTCCGAGGCAAAAAGCTTTGCCTGTGCCGCCACCAGATTGATAGGTTCACCTCTGTCCTCCATCATGGCAGATTTGTAGGTTAAAAGCCTTGCCGCCTCCAAACGGATGCTCATGTCCGCTATCATCCACTGAATGGCTTGGAGCTTGGCAATGGGGGCACCGAACTGCTCCCTCTTTTTGGCATATTTGACCGACTCATCGAAAGCTCTCTGTGCGATTCCAAGAGCTTGAGCCGCCACACCAGTTCTGGCACCATCCAGGGTTTTCAAAACCATTTTGAATCCCTTGCCCGTTTCTCCCAGAAGTTGTGATCTGGGCACCCGAACGTCCTTCAGTTTAAGCCGGGCAGTGGTGGAGGCTCGTAGTCCCATTTTCCATTTAAGTATTTCAGACGAGAAACCAGGGGTATCGTTCTCCACTATTATGGCGGATACTTTGTTTTTTTCTCCCTCCTCTACGATCTTGCAGATCAGCACGGTCAGATCTGCGACGTTTCCTGAGGTAATGAAGATCTTTTCACCGTTGATGACAAAATAGTCTCCCTCCACTTTGGCTGTGGTCTGCTGATTAGCCGCATCCGATCCGGCATTCGGCTCGGTGAGGGCAAAGGCGGCTATTAGCTCTCCTGAAGCTACTTTGGGCAAATATTTTCTCTTCTGCTCCTCTGAGCCAAAGGCTTCAATGGGATAAGAAGCAAGATTATCCACCGCCATGATAATAGCGGATGAGGCATCGAACCAGGCGATCTCCTCGATTAAGGTTGCGTATTCTATCTTGCTTTTTCCTAAACCACCATATTCCTTTGCCATGGGAAACGCCAAAAAACCAACCTCCGCCATCTTTTTAAACAACTCCCG